>PVWD01000521.1 GCA_003003615.1 filamentous cyanobacterium CCP2
GGTTAGTCTGACGACCCACCTTAACCCGGAACCTTTATTGCAAGACATTAACTTTGAGGTGTTTCCGGGGGAGCGTGTTGTGATCGTGGGGCCATCTGGGGCAGGAAAAACGTCGTTGTTGCGGGTGATGAATCGGTTGAGCGAAGTGAGCAGGGGAAAAGTTTACTTTGAAGCCCAGGACATTCAGCATATTCCGGCGATCGATCTGCGGCAACAGATTACGCTCGTTTCCCAAGAATCCAAACTCTTGGAAATGACTGTCCGCCAAGCCTTGGAATATCCGCTTCATCTCCGCCAGCTTTCTCCTCAGACAATCCAACAACGGCTGCTCACCTGGACAGAACAGCTACATATTCCCGAAGACTGGCTGGGGCGGAATGAATTGCAGCTTTCGGTGGGACAACGACAGTGGGTGGCAATTGCCCGTGCCCTGATGATTCAACCTAAAATTTTGCTGCTTGATGAGCCAACCTCTGCCCTGGATGCCGGACGGGGAGCGCATTTGATTAATGTTTTAACAAATATTGCCCAGAATCAGGAAACCACGATTTTGATGGTGAATCATCAGTTAGATGTGGCAGAGCAGTTTGCTACAAGGGTGCTGTATTTGCAGCAAGGTAAATTAATTTTCGATCGCCCGATTCACGAAGTAGAGTGGGCTGCTTTACGGCAAAACCTAGTGGATGCCGAAACGATCGCAGCAGATGAGTGGGAATAGCTTATAAAGATAGAGACGATATGTCTGGAGGCGGGGGTCTATCAATGACAGATGCAAGGACAGATGCGAGGCAAAAATATCTCGGCATTGTATTGCCCATTGTCAAAGATGGTCGTGGACGCATTGCCGATGCTGAACGGGCACTTTTGGATCGGCAGCGAAACTGCTTGAATCTTTCCCCTGGAGAGGCTGAGGCGATCGAGCAACGGGCACTGAATGCGTATCAAACCTTTTTGCGCCGCCATTCGCAGCAGCCATCAAAGCCTGCCTCACCTGCTTCTGCTCAAACCCTGCCCCAAGCTGCAACAGTCATCACTCCATCGAATTCATCCGATCGCTCCACAGAGCAAGGCTTACCGCAACTTCCATTCACAGCCGATTCCACTCATGAGCGATCCCAGGCTGACCCAGACTATGCCGATCGGTTGCACCGCTACAAACAAGAGCTTGCCCAAGTAATGCGATCGAAGCAGCCGATCGACTCTTCCATACGGAAGGGTTTGCAGGGGTTGCAGCAAATCTATGGGCTGAGTGATAAAGATGTGCAACAGGCAGAAGCCGAACTGGCAATGGAGCTTCGAGACATGGAAGAAGTTCACCAGGAAAAATGCCGCTGGTATCAAGAAGAGTTTGCCAAAGCAGTACAAGCACAGCAACTCAGCGATTCAGCGACTCAGGAAAGTTTGTGGCAATTACAGCAAGACTTACGGCTAGATGCGGCAGAAGTGATTCAACTGGAACGGCAGGTTTATGCTCATTTAGAACACCCCTCGCAGTTACAACCTGCTATCCCCCTTTCGGACACCATTCTGACCACTCGCCTGGCTGACCCTCCCCCCAATGAACTGGCTCCCACTGAGCTACAGGATTCCCGATCGAGGTTGTCTTCCCCTGAGGAGCTTGAGTCCCTGCCCAGCGAATACAGAGAGTTAGAAGCAGCCCTGAAAACAAAAAACTGGCAGGAAGCCGATCGCGCGACCCTGGCACTGATGCTAAAACTGAGCGATCGAGAAACCGAAGGCTGGTTGGATCTGGCTGCGATTGAGAGCTTTCCCTGCAAAGAGCTAAACCGCATCGATCGGTTGTGGAATGATGCTAGTCAAGGAAAATTTAGCTTCAGCAAACAGTTGCAAATTTACTCTAACCCCACCCCGCCAAAACCAAGATTCCTCAGGCTCTATGGTGATGACTATGAACGCGCCCTGGTTTTCAGTGAAGAAGTGGGTTGGTGGCGGTCAGGAGCCGAATTTTATAAATATTACAACCAGCTTGCCTTTGAAGCAGAAGCCCAACCTGGACATTTTCCTGCACTCTGGTTTTGGACAATTCCCTGGTGGAAAGCCCTTCAGTTTGGTGGACTGGGAGCCAGCCGGGGAGG
>PVWD01000522.1 GCA_003003615.1 filamentous cyanobacterium CCP2
AGTAAGGGGTGGGAATTAGGAGAGGATGAGTTCGTCCGAATGGATGCTGATTCCCATTTCCTAAACCAACATCCGCTCTAATGCATCAATATCAAAAATGCAGAGGACTTCCCGATCGCGTTGGATCAGTCCTTTCTTTTCAAGTTTGCTCAAGACGCGGGTGACGGTTTCCCTGGCTAAACCACTGAGGCTGCTGAGTTCACGATGGGGTAAATTGGGAATTTCGATGCCTTGGGCACTTTTTTTGCCTTGTCCATCGGCCAAAAACAGCAGAATGTCTGCCACTCGTGAAACGCTGTCTGACTCTCGGAGGCGCAGGCGGCGATTTACTTGGCGGAGCCGTCGGGCCATGAGTTGAGCTAGGCGAATTCCAGCTTGGGGTTCGCTATGCAGCAGTTGCACAAAGTCTTGGGCAGGCATATTGCCAATGATGGTGGGAACCAGGGTAATCACATCGGTCGATCGCGGTACTTCGTCTAAAGGTGCCATTTCGCCAAATAGCTCACCTGTACCCAGAATGTTGAGCGTAACCTCTTTGCCATCCAGGTTATAGGTACGAATTTTGACCCATCCTTCCAAAATGAAATAAACCGATGTGCCCCAGTCGTTTTCTAACAAAATCACCTGATTTGCAGGATGATTACGAATCACAACATGGGCTGTTGCCTGTTCGATCGCCCCTTCAGGTAATCCCTTAAAGAATGGAGCAGAGCGAATCAAAGAGATATCACGAGTATCGCGAGGATTATACCGATCATGCATGGAGTGATGTGACTCCAGTAGGTGACGTGCAAAGGGTAAGACGATATTGCACCTAGGTTCAAATCGCTCAATTTGAGCATACGTGACCCGCTATGCCTGCATCATCATAGCCTAAGTCTGGCGGGGGGCAACCCATCAAAAAGTTTGCAGGAAAAAAGACGATCGCTCAGCACCCAGTTCAACGCACAAAATTATGATGCAGAGAAATGGTAGAGATGACCCGCTCGACTTGCCACTAAATAAAAATTCTACTGTAGGGTAGAAAAACTATGGCCTACTTCTGCCGTTAAATTCTCAAAATCTTCTCAAAAAAGCAGAATTGAGCCTTAATTTCATAGAGCCTTGATTTTGTAGATGCGACTTCGAGGAGGAAGGGCGCTCGGCGGGGATCACCTCAGCAGAAAGCTCAGAATGTTTGGGACGGGCAAGATGCCCATCCGCAAGAAGCTAGAGAAAGTCGTTCATTGAGCGATTAGTCTCCACCAATGCTGATCCCTGTACCAAAAACCTCTGCATCAGTTAAGGTAATGTCTTGCATGGATGCACCTGAAACCTGAGCATGGTACATTGTGGCGCGGGTTAAATCGATTCCATTGAGGTTCGCATCGTTTAGTACGGCGTTGGTCAAGAAGGCTTCAGTCAAATTTGCCCCTGCCAGATTTGCTCCTGTTAAGTCTGCCCCTTCCAGGTTTGTACTCACCAGATTTGCTCCACTCAAGTCTGCCCCCCTAAGATCCACCCCAATCAGATGGGCACCGCTGAGGTCGGCTCCAGATAAATCACAACCAGCACACATCCGTGTATCTACTAACTGTTGGACGTGTTCAGGGTTTTCAGCCCTGGCAGGATGCGCTACAAGTACGGCAGGCAGGAAAGCCAATGTCGCGGTTAGACCTGCTAACGCTTGAATCTTCATTAATGATTCCTCCTTATCCTCTGCAATGCCGCCGTCACCAACCACAAAACACAACCACACGTTTCAGAAATACAACGCGCCAGATGACTTTTCCGCAAACAGACGAAAATAGTCAAAACGGGCTAGCTCTGGCGATCGAACCTCTCCATGAGTCTTCACAACCTTAAACAACCGAATTCTCGAACATTCGCAACGCTCAAACGTTTACACGCAAAGCAGCCATTGCTCGAACATCCAGCACGAACGACCAACCGTTGATGTAGCGATCTGAAAACGTTGGCTTAGGGTGTCTATGTTTTCAGGATAAGCAAAAAGACGAGGTATGTCCTCATCTTTTGGAGTGATTTAATAACGTGCTTTATCTATATCTATTGCTGTCATTCTCCAGCTAATGGTAAGGATTGGGAAGGGAAAGGA
>PVWD01000210.1 GCA_003003615.1 filamentous cyanobacterium CCP2
TTGTCAATTTTTACTCCGGTTGGCTCTTGATTAAACGGGTCTAAATTTGCCAGACTAATTCCATTAATGCTGCCGATCGCCCCCCGGTTTACAACCAGTTTTTGCCGGCTGCTTTGAATTGTTGTATTCGCATAATGGTTCGCTTGGTCAATCGCAGTGGGAGGTGTACTGCTGCCGCCGATCGCTTGATCATTGATAAAGTGAACATTCGTTAGAATAACGGTTCCACTGCCAATAAATAATCCACCTCCCATACCAGCCGCCCCTCCCGCACCATTCTGTCCATCATTCCCTTGATCAAGTCCATTGGCAATCGTCAAGTCTCGTAGTGTAACATCTCCGCGATCAATGTATAGGATTCGGTGGGCATGGTTGCCGCTAATTTGGTTCTTCCCATTGCCGTGAATCAGGAGATTACTAGCAATCTTAGGGAGGCTGCTGTCCAGGAAAATTGTGCCGTTTATATTCTCTAAGTCAATCAAGTCATCTTCAGGCGTTTGGTTCGCCTGCTCGATCGCCCACCGTAGCGATCCTTTACCAGCATCCTGCGTTGTTGTAACGTGGATTTGCTTGAGAACGCCGTTATATTTGGCAAGAATATCTGGAGTAAAAGCTAGGCTAGTTTCTATCTGTCCGATCGCCACTTCTAAATCCCAATCTCCTCCTAAATCCAAGCTTCCAGTGAGATCATCTGATGCTTGAATATCTGCCTGCGTCAATTCGTGAAGCTGGTGTAAAAAAATTCTTCCCTGAATTCCAGAAGCAGTATTACAGCCATAAATTAGAATGTCGGCATTCTGTGCAAGATGCTCTCTCCATTGCTTGAACTGGTCAGTATAGCGATCGAGGGTCTGTAGGCTGACAATTTCTGCCCCAATTTGCAGACTGCCTTCTTCACCATGCCCGATTAAATGAAGTGCATTCAAGTTTGTATAGTTGGCTAAAGCTTGCGTAACAGTTGAAACTGCATTTTCTTGATCGGCATTTAGCAATAGAATCGCTTGATGGGAGTTGCTAAATTGAAATATTTTGTGATTAACGATCGCAGCGTCAACAACAATGAGTTCTGTAATCTTACTTGAATTGAGAAAAGATTCATTTTTAGCATGAGACTGGAAACGGTCGATTTTGGTAGAAATCCAGGGATTGAAGAATAGGTAAAAGCATAAAAGAATTACAGCCCATTGCGCCCAGAACTGATGTATGAATTTTGGTAAAAATGCGATCGATTTTAATGTCAACATAAGCCAGAGCGACTGTAATTTCTTAAACTAACGATGTTCTTGGTCATAGCAAGTCTTTAACAAGATTGACTAAGCGAAAGTGAGCAATCTGGTTAATTTCAGCTAGAGCTTGGGCCTTCTCAGCATCGATTGTGTTTCTTAAACGCCGATCGAATGCTTCTAAAATACTGGCTTTGGTATGGTTTTTAACTGCCACAATGAACGGAAAGCCGAACTTGTTTTTGTATGCCTGGTTTAGGTTTTGGAAGCGATCGAACTCTTCTGCGGTAAGGCGATCCAGTCCCACGCCAGACTGTTCCTGCACCGAGGCATCCGCCATTTTAGTTTTGCTGCCCAAATCAGGATGGGCCTGAATCAGGGCTAGTGTCTCATCTGAATTCATCCTTTCAACTATTGCCACCATTTCCCGGTGCAGATGCTCGACATCTTGAAACGGGCGTTGTTCCCAAACGTGCGACGCGATCGAAGGGGTATGCTCATAAACGGCTCCGATCGCCTCAGTAAAGGCAACCTGACTCATCTGATTTAGCTCTGCAAGGGTGTAGTAAGTCATAAAAAGGAAACTGTCTTTTGTGGTACGGATTGACTGCTAAGGGCGTAATTATGAACAACTCCAGCCAACAAAATTCTAAAGGAAAAGGATGAGTCAGCCAATGATTGATCAGATGCATTCACAAGTAATGTTCCTCAATTCTTTTAGAAAAGCTTGAGGACTTAATTTCCTCAACCTAAATTTGAGGGATACTGATGGGTACGGTATAAGGTGACTCAAGCAAACGAGCAATGGATCAATTCATTCGAGACATTCCCAAAGCAGAACTGCATATCCACATTGAAGGCTCCCTTGAGCCAGAACTGATGTTTGCATTGGCAGAACGAAATGGGGTTCAGCTTTCGTATCAGTCTGTTCAAGAAATCCGGAAAGCCTACCAGTTTGAAAACCTTCAGTCGTTTTTAGATTTGTACTACGCCGGAGCAAACGTTCTGCAAACCGAACAGGATTTTTACGACTTGACCTGGGCCTATCTGCAACGAGCCGCCCAGGATAACGTCCGGCACACCGAAATCTTTTTTGATCCGCAATCCCACACCGATCGCGGTATTGCATTTGAAACCGTTTATCACGGGATTTATCATGCCCTTCAAGATGCTAAAACTCGCCTAGGGATTTCCTCACAGCTGATTCTCTGTTTCCTGCGGCACCTCAGCGCAGAATCAGCTATGCATACCCTAGAACAAGCCTTGCCCTACCAAGATTCTATTCCTGCCGTGGGGCTAGATTCTTCTGAATTAGGATATCCTCCCTCCAAGTTCAAAGCCGTATTCGATCGCGCCAGGGCAGAAGGTTTTCGCACCGTTGCCCATGCTGGAGAAGAAGGCCCAGCAGAATACATTTGGGAGGCGATCGAACTTTTGCAGGTATCGCGCATTGATCACGGCGTTCGCTGTACTGATGATTCGTCACTAGTGGAATACTTAATCGAACATCAAATTCCTTTAACAGTGTGTCCTTTATCGAATATCAAACTCTGTGTTTTTGACACAATGGAGCAGCATAACATTAAACAACTCTTAGATAGGGGGCTGTGCGTCACCGTGAATTCCGATGATCCTTCCTATTTTGGTGGCTATATCACAGATAATTTCCGTGCGATTCAAGCAGCACTACATCTGAATGAACAAGATATTTATCAACTTGTGAAGAACTCTCTTCAAGCTGCTTTCCTCACTGAAACCGAAAAGCAAAACCTAATGAATGAACTCGATCGGTTCATGAAAAAGGGATGAGAGCGGGAAAGAGCAGAATGAAAACGGTACGCTGAGTTGATTTACGGGTTGAATGAGGCTTTATGGCGAAAAGGTTAGTTCCGTTGGTGTCTGAGCGAGAAATTTTAGCGACCGTCAAGCGATTAGCGCAAAATATTGATCAAGACTATGGCGATCGTTCTCCAATTGTCGTGGGGGTTTTGAAAGGCGCGTTTATCTTTTTGGCAGATTTGATTCGGCAAATGCAAACACCAATCCGCCGCGTTGAACTGCTGCGCTTATCGAGCTACGGCTCAGAAACCACCAGTTCAGGCGAGGTCAAAGTATTAATGGGGCTACCAGAGGGTATTCTTGCCCATCAGGATGTTCTGCTTGTCGAAGACATCGTGGACACCGGGCTGTCTACTGCCACTGCACTGGAATTGTTGAAAGCTCAGCAACCCGCCTCACTCAAGCTGTGCAGCCTACTCGACAAACCCGATCGCCGCCGTGTCCCCATCACCATCGACTATCTTGGCCTTACCATTCCCGATCGGTTTATTGTGGGCTATGGAACAGACATGGATGAGCAATATCGACAACTTCCCGCGATTTACTCAGTGGAGGATGGATGAGCCAGTTAGGGCAATCTTGGGTTGCTGAAACAAATGTTTCTAGATCACAGTATTGAATCAAGCAATCATAATTCCTGATCCAATTCTCTGCTCAAACTCTGCCAAAGCCTGGGCATCCGCAAGGTAAGCTTGCCCGTAAATTTTGGGTAGCCTGCCCGTAGCTGCTAAAACCTGCCGCACTTCAGCATTCGTAATGTCTGCTAGGTTTTTACCCGTTGCCATTGCCAACACCGCTGCAATTCCCACGCCTTGCCCCACCCCAACGTTATATTCCACAATTCTGCCTGCGGAACAAGCATATCCCTCAAAACCTGAGGCAGGGCTAATGACAGCAAGATTTGGCACATCCTTGATCAATGCATGACGAATGCCAATATTCATTAAGGGCGATCGAAACGAAATGCTGTTGAACCCATTCTCGGCAGCCACTTCCCGAAGACCTTGTATCCCCCCCCGCGCATCAAAGCCATAGCCAAACGTTCCCAGGGCCTCGGTTGCCGGAACCCCTCCCGACAGCATCATGGCTCCAGTCAAGGGTTGTACTGCCCCTTTCACATTTCCCGCATGGCGCACGTACAGTTCCCTTGCCGGGCCAATCGACTTAAACCCCAGACTGAGAAACCACTTTTCCACATAGCCCAGTTCATCCCACATGGCAGGAGTGGGTTTTGCCTGGTTGCGGGCCAGAGCTTCTGCTTCATCGGCATTCACCTGAAACAGCAGGGCATTCCACGACAGGTTGCCATTGGGCAGGATAGCAATATTCGCATTATCAAAAACAGCGCGGCTTTCATATTGAGACAGCTTCGTGCCCCGAAACGCATGGTAGGCGATCGACAAAGCCCGACACCGCACATCAATGTAATCTTTACCCTGCCACATCGTCATGAACTGTCCGCGTTCATCCCGACGAGAAATATCTCGACGCAACTCTTGAGCTAACGCTGGATCAGACCAAGCCGCCGCATTAATAAATCGTTGAGCCTCCAAATCAGACGGATTATTCAACCGTTGAATGTAGTGTGCCTCGATCGCCTTCAGTTCATGAATCGGCAATCCTTCCGTCTCCACCACCAACGTGACAGAAAGCTCTGAATTGGGCAACCCAAAGGTTTCAAACCCCTTCGCCTTTTGAACTCCGGCCGCCTGCGCCAGTTCTGCATTCACAGTGGAATCAAAAAATTGTCTTCCCCAATAAATTTCCCCCCTGATGGTTCTAATCCCCGCAATCCGCTGCCCCTCCTTCAGCACCGCCGCAATTTCAACACTGCTAAGAATATCGGCTCCCACCTCGCTCAACATTTGCCGCAAAACCTGATTCGCCCGGACGTGATCCAGCGCAATCTGGGCGACCCCAGCTCTTTGCAAAAACTCTTTATACAAGGCAGGTGGATCGCCAAAAGTATCTAACTTCAAGGCTTGCCGAACAGACAAAGGCACACTACTGCGATCGAGATAGGCTAACCGTCCCCGCACCAAATGTCCTCCTACCCCCAAAGCCGAAGGACTTTTGAACATAACTAAACTGCGCGGAGCATAGCCAAACCGCCGTCGATATTCCCTTGCCGCCGCAACGACAGTTAAAATACCAGGCACTTCATCACCAAAGCAAATGAAATCGTAGAATCGTTCAGCAGTAGGAGGTTTGTTCATGGGGAGTCGGGAGTCGGGAGTCGGGAGTGGAGTCAAGATGCGATATTTTGCATCGATTCGGGTCAGTGAGGTTTTGAATTGACCGTTACCAAGCATTAAACATCGACTCTAGGTTAATCATTCAGCGAAAATACGGCAAACTCCGAAAACATTAGGTACTCTTAAGGGTAATTCGGCAATTTGTTCGGGGCGAGGGCAGGGTGCAGTGAAAAGTCAACCAGCGGTGAAGGGAAGGCAAGTAAAACAATGGATTGGACGAATTGGCTCATGCTTGGAGCAGGCTTCGGTGTAGGGGCGATCGGGGGATGGGCAGCAGCAAAGGGCAGCCAAGCAAAACAGAGCAGCCATCGGGTTGTCTTAGCCTCAGAGGAAGAACCACCGTCTGTTAACACTCCTCAAACTCCTGCGGTTAATCCAGTTCCACCCAATGCAAGCCCAGCAGATGAAATTCGATCGCTGGAGGAAGAACTGCACCGCACCCAGTTGGCATACCATATGGCAAAGGAAATGGGTCAGTTTCAGGCAGGATTCTTAGCCCGCACCTCCCACGAGTTACGATCGCCCATCAATAGCGTCATTAGTTTGCATCAACTGATTTTGTCTGACCTGTGTGAAGACCCAGCCGAAGAACGGGAATTTGTGGCGCAGGCAAATACAGCAGCCCAAAAAATGCTGTCGCTGATGGATCAGTTAATCAAAGTTGCAAAAGCATCCTATGGCAAGGAAAAGCTAGATTTACGCCCCATTTCATTACAGGATGTCCTGCTAGAAGTGCAGCAGTTTACCTACCTGCAAGCCCGCAATCGCAACCTGCGGTTAGAAATTGAATTGCCCGATGACGATGTATCTGTGTTAGCCGATGCAAACTGGCTCCGGCAAGTGCTGGTCAGCTTAATTGACACCCCCATTTCCCTCATGCAGGAAGGAACCATTCACATCACAACCCAGGTTGATGCAGAGGCAGGATTTGCCCAAATTTGGATTGATGATGAACGATCGGCCGATTTTTGGCAGGAACCAGCTAACTTGCTCAACTCAGGCTCTCCATCAGGCTCTCCATCAGGCTCTCCATCAGACTCCCCCAATCCCCTGTCTCCAATGGCTGCTCATCTGCCCGAAGCCTCAGAAGATGCCCCATCTCCTGGACTTGTGCTGCTCGTTAGCCAAATGCTGCTGGAACGAATGGGTGGACGCTTAGATTTGCTGATGATTCCGTCTGATGTAAAGGATACGCAAGGTGAGGCAGGCTCAAACTTAACGCGAATTCAGTGTTCTGTGCCGATCGCCAGTTCACTCTAAAAATTAGGATTTATCAAGATTATGGTGGCATTCCGCTTGTAGCTTCGGTTCCCTGAGCAGGCAAGATGCCCGCTCCACAAGAACGGTAAAGTTTACAGTCCCAAAAAAGAAATATGGCAGCATGAAAAATGATGATACCAATTCCTTAAAGTAGGACAACAGATTGGGTAGGGGTGTTTCGCAAAACGCCCTTACAGGAGCATTTATCGGTAGTCCAATTTTGGAGAATTGATATCAGGTCAGTTTCGTACTACCAAACCTATCCGTTTTGGGTTTCCGTCACCTGAGATTGTCCTAACCTTTCCATCCGTTGCTATGCTCAGCGATGAATGGCTTTCCGCAAAGCTTCCTTTTGCTTAGATGAAAGAGTCGCAATCACTTCTCTGGCCTTTGCCGTATCCAAAGTCTTCAAAAATTCCAGCAACTCGGTTTCTAGCATTTCTCCCATTTCAGAAACAGGCGGATCAAGCACCTCATCAGCTTCCGGATGGCGGCACACCCCCGCATCACAATTTAGCCCTAACTCATGCCAGTACATGGTTGGCACAACGTGACCGCGTTGTTCAATGTACTCACGGTTAAGGATTTGCGTTTCCAGGTAGGCTTTCGGCGAAACATAGTGGCTTTGCTCGCGGGCGTAAGGAATGGCGAAACAGCCAAACACCTTGCGGTACTCCTCAGAATCCAGGATTGCTGTAATTACAGCCTGCACACCCTTCTTCATGAGAATGTTGCAGTAAAGCCGGATCTCATCTTGATCGACAGGAGCACGACCCATGAAATGCTTAAAGCACCATTCCAAAAACTTCAGATTTGAAGCGTTGAAATAAAAGGCATTGAGATAAACAGTGGAATGTCCTAACTCCTTTAAAAAGCGACGCACCCCAATTTTATCTGCTAAAAAATCCTTTTCGGCTTTAGCTAACACCTGCTGTTCATAGCAGTAGGGTTGCCGTTCCAGCACTTGTTGATAAATGTGATACAGCGCAATTCGACGCTCTTCCACAGACGACTTACGGCTAACAGTGATAGGTTGAACAAGTTTCATCAAGCTTCTCCTCTAACGGAAATGGGTAGGGAGTGGGGCGAGACGCAAAATAGAGACACAAATTGCGTCTGTAGGGAAGGGTTGAGGGCTAGGAAAGCTGCGTGAACGGGTGAGAACCAATCTCAGAAAATCAAAATCCTTAAAATCAAAATCCTTAAGCGTGGGATTGTAGGGTGCTGATCACGCTATCCAAGTAAGGGCGGAGCAGGGTGCTGTTAGAGGGGGGAAGGTTGGCGTTGATGGCATCCAGGAGGTGACGATAGGCCGTCGCGCAATGGACTTGCTTTTTGTGGGCCAGCAGGATGGTATCCAGCCAGGACATCATTTGCTCTTTGAAGAAAGTTTCATCGTCTCGGAGAACAGAAAGTGCCATATAACGAACAACTTCCGTCATGTCATATTGACAGCGTTGTCCATGTTTTTGCACTAATTCTGGATAAGACTGAGCCAGTTTTCGCAATGCTTGAACAATCAGTGCTTGGCTCTTGGATGCAAGATTTTGATAGGTTTCCAGCCGTGTGGCATAGGTTTGGATGTATTGCTCAAACGATCGCAATCCTTGAGCATCTAGATAACGTCCGTCTGCATCCAATATTTTTTCTTCTAGCGTATGATTCAGTGTGTGCATAGCGAATAGAGCCATCAATAAAGTGAAAACCAGATAGAAATAGCGATCGATTCTCTACCTTTCAGGCTGCCCTGATGTAAACTCCGACTCACCACTCCGATGTGTTTCTAAACATTCCGCAGCCTTTCTTAACCGTTTTAGATTTGAGATTTGGTAGGAGATTTAGCAGGAGATTTGGCAGGCAAGATGCCTGCGCTACGGAGAATTGGCAATTTCCAGCTTTGAGAGGTGATTCTGAATTTTTGTGTCAAACTGCGATCGGCTTTGCAAACGATCGTGTTACGTCTGCCTTCCTCCTTCCTCCTCTCTCCTCTCTTTTCTCTCCCTCCCTCCTTCCTCCTCTCTCCTCTCTTTTCTCTCCCTCCTACGCTCCCCTTACCCGCACTGCCGTTCCCGTTGCCGTAATCAACAGCAGTGAACCCGTTTGATCGACATTAATGCTGCCAGTGTCAATTTCAATCCCAATCACCGCATTTGCCCCCAAACGAGCCGCTCGTTGTTCCAGTTCAGCCAGAGCATCTTGCTGTCCGCGTTCAAAAACCCGCTCATAGCTGGCAGTGCGGCCGCCGATCATATCCCGGATACCTGCGAAAAAATCCCGCAGGGCATTGGTTCCGTAAACCACTTCAGCCGTTACCACGCCCAGGTAAGCTTCGACAACGGCTCCTTGAATGACATCAGTTGTTGATAGAATCATCTATTGTTCTCGCACTAACTTGTACAGTTACTCTAGATGACATTATCATTCCTCCCATTGACCGTGAGTAAAAAAGCATTACTGTCGATGAGCTTGTTCTTGCTGAGTGGGCTGGCGATCGGGGCACCTGCAATGGCGAATCCGTCGTTCAATCATGACTCCTGGCAAATTGCCCAAGCTCCCGCTACCACAGACGATCGCCTGGCTGAACTGCTGCGGCAGGGACGGGAACAGGTAGATGCAGGGAACTTGGCGGAAGCGGTGGCCCTTTACCAGGAAGCTGCAACGTTGGAACCCAGTAATGCCCGAATCGTTTCGGCGATCGGCTTTTTACAAGCCAGACAAAGCAACTACCAGGCAGCCGTGGAGGCTTATCAGCAGGCCGTTGCCCTGGAAAGTGATAATGCTGACTTTTACTATGCCTTGGGCTATAGCCGGGCTAACTTAGGAGACAATGCAGGGGCGGCGGAGGCATATCGGCAAGCCATCCAGCTAAACCGCAACAATGTGGAAGCTCGGATGGGGCTAGGAGTGGTGCTAGCACGTCAGGAAGACTATGCAGGGGCGATCGAGGCGTATCAGGAAGTGTTGCGACAGCGTCCGAATGATGCCCAGGGGCACGAGTTCATTGGGGCGGCCTACATTCAGCAAGGGCAGTATGAACAGGCAGTGACATCCTTACGGCAGGCGGCCCAGTTGGCTCCCCGTCGGGGCAGCGTCCAGCTTAACCTGGGAGTGGCTTTGCTCAATTCGGGGGATACTCAGGCAGGAATGCAGGCCCTTGAACGGGCCGCAGAGCTAGAACCCCGCAACGGTCTGATTTTTCTACAAATTGGTGATATTTATCGCGCTCAGGGGGATAATGACGCAGCCTTACAGCAATATCGTCGTGCCGTTGCCGTTCAACCCAACCTGAGGGATGCCCACGCTCTCTTGGGGCAACTTTACCTGGAGCGGGAAGAATACGTGCAGGCGATCGTCTCTTACCGGGAAGTGGTACGGTTGGAGCCACAAAATGCTGATGCTCACTATAACCTGGGTTTAGCCCTGAAGGGACGACGGCGCAACGAAGAAGCAATTAGATCCTTTCAAACCGCTCTTGACCTCTATCAGCAGCAGAATAACGCCGAAGGCATTGCCAACGCTGAAGAGGTTTTAGACGCTCTTCAGTAAAAACAGCTACCGTTCAAAGGCTGGAGACAAGTCGGCTGTAGTACACTCAACGTAGGATGAATAGTCTCAAAGATGCTTCAGTCGATTAGCAAACTCCCCCGGTTATATAGCTGGGGCCTCATCTTCCCGGTGATCTTCCTCAATGGTTGGCTCCTGCTCGTTTTGGCGCAAGAGTTACAGCCTTTGCTCAGTATTTTAATTACAGCCACGCTGATTGCCTTTCTGCTGGACTATCCCATTCGGTTTTTGATGCAGCGAGGGGTGAGCCGCAGTATTGCCGTTGGGTTGGTGCTGCTGCTGTTTTTGCTGATTTTAGTGGTCTTAGGCATTTTTCTAATTCCACTGATTCTACGTCAGGCGAATGAGCTTTTAACTAAGCTACCCGAATGGATCAAGTCAGGTCAGCAACAGCTAGTGAGCCTGGAAAACTGGGCGATCGCTCAACAGTTGCCCATTGACATCAGCACGACAATTAATCAACTCGTGGCTCGTTTAACCAGTGGGCTGCGCTATTTGACCAGTCAAGCCTTCAACATTGTGTTTGGGGCGATCGGCAGTGTCGTGAATGTTTTCTTGACGCTGGTTTTCACCATCTTTTTGGTGATTCGGGGAGAGAGTTTGTGGGCAGGGATTTTGGGCTGGTTCCCTTCCCAGTGGAATCTGCAAATTCGCCAGTCGTTGCCGCTGAACTTTGAGCGATACATTGCCGGACAGGTGACAATGGCCACGATCGTCAGCCTCGTCCAAACCACCGCATTGGTGATTCTCAGAATCCCCCTGCCTCAACTCTTTGGCATTGGCATTGGGGTAGCCACCCTGATTCCTTTCGGCGGAACGGTGACGATTCTTGCAGTCAGCCTGCTGCTGGCATTGCAGAACTTTTGGCTGGGGTTCAAAGTGCTGATTGTGGCAGTCATCATTAACCAGATTATTGAAAATATTCTGGCTCCGCGCATTGTTGGTGAGCTAACCGGACTCAACCCCATCTGGATGCTGATTTCCCTAGATCTGGGCTTAAAGCTGGGTGGTGCTTTAGGGCTGGTTATTGCCGTGCCGATCGCCAGCTTCATCAAAGCCACCTTTGACACCATCCGGGCTTCCCGGTCTGACCCTAAACTGATCGTTGTTTCCGGCGAACCGTCAGCCCCATCAGAAGCGAGCAGTGAGGCGATCGAAGAAACAGTTGGAGATAAAAGCTAAACGAAAAGGGCAGAAATCCGGTTGTTTGCAGGAAGGAGATAATTTCCCTCAACCCTCTCCGCCGCATCATTCGGTTACTCTTCCGTTCCGGCAACAAACGGTGTCAAGAGAATGGCCCTGCGGCTATCCACCACGATCGCCGTGAACCCTCGCTGAGTCAGGGCTTGGGAAACTGCCGTTGCTGCTGCCGAATCAGACGTATGGGCTGCCAGCAAAAACGGGCTTTGCTCATAGGACACTAACCCAACCGCTTGCGCCGTTACTTGCCGCACATCGGCCGCCACCTCTGGACGATTAAAGTAATTAACCAACACTGCATAACCTTCACCAAGGGGCTGCGGATTGTAGCCTTGTGCTGAACTGGGCGGAGTAGGGGCAGTTGCCACAGGGGCAGCTTCATTGGCGGCGGGAGTGGGT
>PVWD01000523.1 GCA_003003615.1 filamentous cyanobacterium CCP2
AAATAATATACTTCCCATTAGAGCGGTGATAGGCTGCCTCTTTCATAGAAAGCTTATGATGCGGAAATTTTAACAAGAAATTGGCCATGCGTTCCAGCTTTGTTTTTTTCTTCCAATGACCATATCGGTTAGCTACGGGCCCTGACAATACCTCTACCCACCTCCTGATCATATTTTCTACTGTAAATTCTTCAGCCCGTTTCAATCCATTGATTATCATTCTTCTATACAGTTCAGGATTAGCTTTGAGCTTTTGGATTGCTTCAAGTGCTTCTTCTGTTGACTTAATCTCTATGTAGTCAAGAGATGATTTCCTGGAGTCTTGAAAAGCTGGCTCGGGGCCAAGTAAAGCTGGAACTCCTGCGATCCAGGCATTGACTAGTTTGCTTGCAGGTTTAGCTAAGATGTCCCTCTCAGTCAGATCTCGAACGGCTAAAACTAGATCGTCAGTACTGTAATCATTCCATGAAACATTTCCTTCTGCGGAACCAACATTAACCCTAAGCTCTAAGCCAAGTTTCTCTAGTTCTCTTTGAAACTCAGGAGAACGAAATGGTTCATACAGGTTTTTCTCGTTACCCTTAAAGGTGAGATTCTTAATTGTATTACCCCTTTCTTTAAGTCTAGGGACTATACCAGGTTGAGGCCAGTGAGGAATGAATGCATTTGTAGCAGAGTCTAACTGGAACCTGTTTTGGACTATGGCGAAGTCACATAGAACGGGATTAAATCCATCACTACGAGTTCCGACAACAAATGAGTCAAAAGCCAGATCTTTAGCACTGTAATCTAAAGAGCTAACTACATTTATCTGGCCAGGCTTAAATTTTTTGGATATTAGTACATTAAGCTTTTTACTCTTGAGATACAAATAAGTAGTAACAATCCAGCAATCCTCGTTAGTCTTAATTCGCTGGTGTAGTGAGGCAGGGTCAAGAGTTGATGATTTAGAAAATAACTCAGGCCATCTCTCAGGATACTTAAGTACAAAGGTAACAGGATAGGGAAGATTATATTCAGCCCTAGTGCTTTCCATGAGTTCACCCTGATAAAATTCTTTGCTTCTTTATCCCCTATAACGCTTATTGTTTTCAGTTGATAAATGCAAAGGCGTGTGATTAGCTTGCCAACTTCGACCTGGTTTTCGAGGGTTATTTAAGATTAAGAAGTCTTTGACAGTTCCCATCAATAGATATCTTTTTCGTTCTTGACATGCTCCGTCGCCTTAAATTGGCTGAGTTCAGCTTTGGTACTTTAGATTCCTTTCTCAAACCTGGGTGAATATGCTGAGAACCCATTAATTGTCGTCGAATAGGTTGAATAGGTTAATAATAGCTCCAAACGGACCAAGGAGCGGTGTTAAGGCACGACCAACGGTATCAATGCCAACCAGATAACCTTTTTTGGGTACCAAAATTACGTCACCATCCTGGATTTGGTAAGTGTCTACCAAACTCGAAAGGTCAACTTTTTGTTCCTCAACCTGCCCATTTTCTGCAAGCCTGACAAGTCGCACTTCACCAAGAGCCGCATCGGCGTTTGGTCCTCCGGCCGCAGCAATTGCGCCTGAAACAGAGCTATTCGGTTGTACCTGTACTTCTCCTGGTTGTACCACTCCCTCCCCGATGACCCGTACTCGGACGTTATCTGGAGCAATACTAGAGCTTGCCACCAAAGCAGGATCAATCTCTGCGTCTGCCAGTGCCCTAGGCACAAAAATAGCATCGCCGTCTCGGAGAACTAGATTATTGCCCTGGCCGGCATTGGATATAGAATCCCACAGATTAACAGAAATGTCTTGCACTTCACCACCTGGTAACTGTCGTCTGACAATGACCGATGTGATGTCTGCTGTGCGTCGTATTCCCCCAGCGGCTACTAAGGCTGAAGATAGGGTTGGCGTCGTAGTAGCTTGCGTGATTCTGGCATCGACGTTGAGCTGGGTTTCTGCCGTTGTCAAACTACTCAATTGAACAGGGCCAGGACGGTAGACTTCGCCTGCTACATCTACGACTACAGGTCGCAAAGCTGTGAGGCTAACGTTAACAACAGGATTGACTAAGTAAGCGTTGAGTCCCTGAGTGA
>PVWD01000524.1 GCA_003003615.1 filamentous cyanobacterium CCP2
GTTTTAGCGTCTGCTACGAGATAGATGTTTCTTCGATCGCCTCACTCGCATGATTAGGATGAAAGTAATCGTAGATTTGCTGCGCCATTTTGGGGCCAATGCCAGAAACTTCGGCAATTTGACTGGGAGAGGCTTCCCGCAGATAGTCGATCGAGCGAAAATGGGCGAGGAGCTGCTTTTGGCGATGGTGTCCCAGTCCAGGAATTTCGTCTAAACGGGAACGGCGCATCCGATCGCTGCGTTGCTGACGGTGGAAGCTAACGGCAAAACGGTGGGCCTCATCCCGCAAACGGCGCAGGAGCTGGACTCCAGGCTGTTCTGCCTCAGTCGTCAGGGGCAGTGATTCTCCCGGTAAAAAGATTTCTTCCCGCTGCTTAGCCAAGCTAACAACCCGCACATCCCCCAGCAAATTCATCTCCCGCAGCACTTCCACCACCGCCGAAAGCTGACCCTTACCGCCATCAATCATCACCAAATCGGGGAAATCATCCCTGGAGGAGGAAAGAATCGAGGATTTCGGGCGATAGGAGAGCGAATCTCCTGACTCTTTGACTCGACCGCCCTCATACTTACGGAATCTGCGCCGAATCACTTCCGCCATGCTGGCAAAATCATCAGAGTGACCCGATCGCACCGTGGGATTTTTAATCTTGTAATGGCGATAGTGCTGCTTGGCAGGAATCCCATCCACAAACACCACCTGCGAGGCAACCGCATCAGAACCCTGGATGTGGGAAATGTCGTAGCCCTCAATCCGGTGGGGCAGATCGGGCAAATCAAGAATCGTCGCCAAATCCAGCATTGCCTGATTGTTGCGATCGGCAAATCGCTGGGTGCGAGCCAGTTCATAACCGGCATTGCGCTCCACCATTTCGATCAGGTCTGCCTTAGTTTGACGCTGAGGCACGTAGATGGAAACCTTTCGTCCTTTGCGCTGCGTCAGGAATTCAGAAAGAATCTCATGCTCCGGCAATTCATGCTGCGTCAAAATTTCTGCCGGAATTTCCACCGACTCCACCGTCGAGTAATGTTCTTCTAAAACCCGCTGCAAAATGGCTCCGGGAGTTCCAGACTGGGCATCCGCCACAAATCCCAACCGCCCGACAAGGCGACCCGCCCGAATCTGAAAGAGCTGCACGCAAGCATGATGATCGTCTGCCATAAGGGCGATCGCATCTCTGGAAACCGTGTCATCGGGCAGAGCCACTTTCTGATCGGCGGTGAGGGCCTGTAAGCCCCGAATTTGATCTCGTAATCGCGCCGCATATTCAAAGTTCAGTTCTTCCGCTGCTTTCTCCATCTGCTGCGTGAGGATGTCCTCCAGTTCAGTGGTTCGCCCCTGGAAGATCATCGCCACTTTCATGATCATTTTGCGGTAATCTTCGGCGGAAACAATCTTCTGACACACCCCCAAACATCGTCCAATGTCATAGTTCAGGCAGGGACGATCTTTGAATAGGGGTTGGGGCCGCTGCCGTAGGGGAAAGATGCGCTTTACCAACCGCAAGGTGCTGCGGAGGGCATGGACATCAACATAGGGCCCATAATACCGATCCTTCCCTTTGCCCAAATGCCGCTTGCGGGTAATGAAAATGCGGGGATATTCTTCACTCCAGGTGATGCAGAGATAGGGATATTTCTTGTCATCCTTGAGCAGCACGTTGAAGTGGGGTTGGTGCTGCTTGATCAGGTTGGCTTCAAGGGCGAGGGCCTCTGCCTCTGTGTCAGTGACAATGAACTCAATTTCGGCAACCTGCATCACCATCAGGGCAATCCGAGGGTTGCGATCGTGGTCATCCCGAAAATAGGAACGCACCCGCGATCGCAGCTTTTTGGATTTGCCGATGTACAGAATATTATCGGCAGTGTCCCGCATGAAATACACCCCCGGCTCCGGGGGAATTTCCTTGAGGCGGGCTTCCAGGCGATCGGGGTCTTTGACCAGCGTTAAGGGCTTGGGGGAGGTCGTCACGGGCGAACGTGGGGAAACGTCTTCTTTTAGGATACTGTGTTCGGTTCTGTGACGGGGAATAGGGAATGGGGAATAGGGAGTGGGGAGTGGGGAATAGGG
>PVWD01000525.1 GCA_003003615.1 filamentous cyanobacterium CCP2
ATGGTAGCTGGGGGAGGCGTTGAAGAGCCATTTCATCCACTGAAGGAAGGAGCCGAGTCCGTTGGTACGGTGGAGGTTGGGCGATCGATGTTTAGCGACATGATCAACTGCACGGAGGGCAGCATACTGAAGTCCCAGGAAGCTATCCACAGCAGCATAGGGCCCACCAAGGGTCATGGCCCCGGCAGCATACATCCGTCCTTGGGTTCCAGAGCGCATTTCCACCAGCTCAAACTCATTGGATACGGCAAGGCGACCAAGCGGATTGATGGGCAGGCGGTAGTGGTTGACCAGATCATCTAGCAGAGGATTGGTTTTGACTTTAGCATCCAGACCCGTGGCATCAATGATAAAGTCTGCCTGGAGTTGAATCTTGCCCTTAAAGTCTCGCTCTTGAATGTAAGTGAGGGTGCCGCCCTGTCCATCGGCTTCTACCTTTTCCACCTCGCCGAAGACGACTTGATACCAGCCCTGGGCTAACCCATCACGGGCAATGTGTTGCCAATCGATCCGATCGGCTGTTGTTGTACCGCCCCAGTCTCTTAGGAGTTGCTGTCGCTCTTCCGGGGTCGCTTTTTCCAGCATGACCCGTAAATCCCCTCCCCAGCAGGCTTTGGGCCAGTTGAAGGGTTGGAGTTCGTAGAAATTTTTCACGGCACGTTGGGCCTTACCAAAGCGATTCCCTTGAGGCTTAGGCGATCGGAGCAAATGCAATAATGCAACTTTGGGGTTCTTCCGCCGAATTTCAAAAATACGCTGCACAATCCGCGAGGCCACAATCCCTCGTCCTCGAATCATCACCGTGCCGCCAAATTCTGCTAAATGCTGATAAATATGTTCATGTTCTTCATAAGCATTCACAACGGTCTTAAAATCCCTGGTTTTTTCGCGATAATCCTGAAGATCTTGTAATACTTGAATGCCAGGATAGCCTGTTGCCAGATGCACATATTTGGCAACGATGTAGCCATAGTCTCGACGGTTGGCAGAGGCCCGCGAATAAGCAATCACATATCGACCATCATCGGTTTTGCGAATGGCACGAATCCGACCATACTGATAAATTTGGCTCCAGCCGATCCGGTTCGCTTCCCGATCGATCGAAGCAAACACATTACCCGATCGCGGCGTGTAGGTTTCTGCAAAGGTCGGTTCTCCAAAAACTTGCCAGAGATACTTAAAGGATTGATCAATTCTGCCTCGTGTAAAGTCATGCCAGGCTTCCCGCAGGGCATAGCTGGGCCAGCCCCAAATATTATCAGGACAAGAATCAGAGTTCGATCGCAGCCGCTCATGGGGTGGAATTTGGGAGTTCACGCAGAGCCGTTGATAGCGCGCATAGGGTTTCCCTTCAATGCCCAACGCCACAATTTGCTCCGCTTTTACCCCACCAATTCGCAAAAAATCGACCCAAATAAAGCTGCCTAATCCTGCGCCCAAAGCCGCATAGTCATATTCCTGGATGGGATACCCAGTTGACATTAGCTCGCGGAGTGAAACCTGTTGAGCCTGGAAAATGGACGGAGGAAAGGCGGCTCCTGTGGGTGCAGGTGGTGGAGCCAGGTTGGGAACGGGTAGATCGGTTTCGGGGTGAAAAATAATGGTAGACCCCTTACTACCGGAAGGGGAAGCAGGGGCCACAGAAGCTCCCATCGTGACCGAAATTTGGTATGGCCCAATTTGGATGACATCACCTGTCGTCAAAAACGAGCGGGCTTGGCGGTTTCCGTTTACAAAAACGCCATTGGCACTGTTTTGGTCAGTGATAACCAGCCCCGCTCCATCTTGTGCAATTAGGGCATGAAACCGAGACACTTGACCACTTTCTAAAACAATACGAGCAACTCGTTGACCGTTCAACATATCGGGCATTCGGGCAAACTCACGGCCAAACGCGATCGGAACAGTTAACGTGGGCGATCGGCGTTCTCCAGTGGCCGGATCATCCCAAGCAAGTTGAATCTGCATTGCATTTTCCCTTTGTGTCGTGCGGGTAAGTTGAATGAATTTGAATAATTTCTATAACTATTCCGGAAGCATCAGCACACTTTGAGCGGCTGCCAACGAC
>PVWD01000211.1 GCA_003003615.1 filamentous cyanobacterium CCP2
TTAGATTGCCGGATTGAATTCTCCAAAGTTGTTAGATTCTCATGATGAGACTACTTTGAGTTTTCTGCACCACTAAGCTATCCCCGCTGGCGGAACTCCCCTTATGGCGTTTCCATCGACTCTTTGGCTGAACGTGGCTAGAAAGCAGTTCTACGAGCAGATTACAGATTGGGGCAAAATTGTTTCCATCGACTCTTTGGCTGAACGTGGCTAGAAAGGAGCGTTCTGCATACCGGAAGCATTGCCCCAGATTTGTTTCCATCGACTCTTTGGCTGAACGTGGACATTGATTCCGACTAGCTTGTCCTCAATCAATATGCTTGCTTTGGTGAATGACCAGATACCGAAAAGTGGATAGAAAGGCGCACTTCCTTCGCACAGCAAGGACTTAGGCTCTCTTGTTTAGACACGACAACAGTATTGTTGCTTCCTTCATTTAATTCAGCACTTCCTGTGAAGTGGGAAGGGGAAAAGACAGCGCAGACAAATTTTTTTGCGCAAATAAGTATTTAAAACTGATTTTTTAGAGGGGAAAATACTACTTTTCTGGCGAAGATCTCCAAAACCACTGAAAAATCGTACTGCAATAAAATTCCCTGCAAAGAGCTAATTAAAATTGACAAATAGCTCTTTAATGGACAGTAGAATCCATTGTCGAGTAACACGCTTTTTGTCGTCTTAACAAATTCGCGTCGCCAAAAGTTCATTTGCTGAAACCTTTTCACTGTCGGACTTCTCAGCTTTTTTATGACGGTCATCCTTTAGCAATCACCATATCAAATTCACTGTCGCCATTTAGTTTTTTAACACTTTAGCTGTCGCCATTCCTCATCTCTTTACTCAGTCTCTTAACGCTTTAGCTGTCGCTTTTCTGCGAAAACTCTTTACAATTTTTAATGTTTAACAGATTGACTGTCGTGGTTCTTGCTTATAGTATTTTCGTACTTAAAACATAAGTACTAGCTCATGCAGCCCTTTGATTCATCCTCAGATACCCCATCTGAATCTAATGAAATTATCACTGAACTTGTATCCGCAGAAGCAAGGTTGAAACTTCAGGTGATTCAGAAGTTGATTGAACCCTGCGATCGAGCTACCTATGGAAAACGGCTTCGCTCTGCCGCTGAAACGTTGAATTGCTCAGTCCGCACCGTTCAACGGTTGGTCAAAAAATGGGAAGAGGAGGGTTTAGCAGCTTTTGCTCAAGATGGACGACGTGATAAGGGCAAGTATCGAATCAGCAAAGAATGGGAGAACTTTATTGCTAAAGCTTGGAATAACGGTAAGTGTACTCCTGCTCAGGTCGCTGTCAAAGTTCGGGAAAAAGCAAAGGCGGAGGGAGCAGCACAGCACCCAAGCCATATGACTGTCTATCGGGTTCTTGCTCCTTTGATTGACAAGAAACAACAATCTGCAAACGTTCGTAGTGTAGGGTGGCGTGGTTCTCGGCTTGAACTGAAAACACGAAGTGGAGAATGGTTATCGGTTGAATACAGCAATCAGGTTTGGCAAATTGACCACACTCGTGCTGATATCTTGTTGGTTGATCAACAAGGAGAACTCCTTGGTCGTCCTTGGTTGACGATTGTAATCGACACCTATTCTCGCTGCATTATGGGATTCAATCTTGGCTTTGATGCTCCCAGTTCCAGGGTTGTTGCCTTGGCGTTACGTCATGCGATTCTGCCGAAAAAATATGATTCAACATACAAGCTCTATGAGGATTGGCCAACCTATGGAACACCTGAGTATATCTTCACTGATGGAGGTAAAGATTTTCGTTCAGAGCACCTGAGACAAATCGGTGTTCAGCTAGGGTTTACCTGCTATTTGCGCGATCGTCCCTCAGAAGGTGGCATTGTTGAACGTCCTTTCGGCACTTTCAATACCGTATTTTTCTCCACACTACCTGGCTATACCGGATCAAATGTGCAAAGTCGTCCAGCAAATGCTGAGAAGGAAGCCTGTTTAACCTTACGAGAACTAGAGCAACGTTTCGTCGCATACCTCGTTAATCGCTATAACCGAGGACTGGATGCCCGCATGAAGACCCAGACCCGCACTGACCGATGGGAAGTTGGGTTACTTAAGCCACCTACTGAGATTCCAGAACGGCAGTTGGATATTTGCTTGATGAAGCAGACACGTCGCACAATTTATCGAGGAGGCTACCTTGGGTTTGAGAATTTAACGTATCAAAATGACGAGCTTGCGAACTATGCAGGTGAGAATGTGTTGATTCGGTATGACCCCAGAGATATTACCACTGTCTGGGTGTATCGTCGGGATGTAACGCAAGACAAAGAGACACAGCAACAGAAATGGATTAAGGAAATTTTTCTTGCATCTGCACATGCCCAAGATTTGGAGAGTGAGCACATCTCCCTAGATGAAGCCAAGGATATTAGCCGTACTTTGAGAACAGAAGGTAAGGCGATTGATAATCAGTCTGTACTGTATGAAGTACGCGATCGTGAAGCATTTTCTGAACAGAAAAATAAATCTCGACGCGAACGTCAGAAGGAGGAGCAAGCGTTGGTTAAGCCTGCGATAAAGCCAGTTGTTGAACCTCCTGAATCTGATGCACCACCTTCAGAAGATTTGGAATTTGAGATTCCTCCATTCGAGATTTGGGATTTTGACGATGAAGATTGAAACGGTAGAATCATGGCTGATCCAGTTCGCTTTGAGATTCAGGAACATATAGAGCGATTGCGTAAGGACAAGACTGTTGCCCTTGAACAGGTTACACTGCTGCATCAGTGGCTCGATCGCAAACGCAACTCTCGTCAATGTGGGCGAATTACCGGAGAGTCAAGAACTGGTAAAACCAAAGCCTGTGAAGCTTATGTGAAACGGCGAGGAGAAACTGACTTTTCTGGAAAAGTTCCGATCGTATCGGTTGGGTATATCCTACCGAAACAGGAATGTACATCCAGGGAGCTTTACAGACAAATTCTGGAACACTACAACTTTGACTTACCTAAGGGAACGGTTGGAGATGCCCGTAGCTTGTCGTTGAAAGTGCTGCGCGAGAGCAAAACGGAAGTTTTGTTTATTGATGAAGCCGATCGCCTAAAGAAGAAAACATTTGCAGATGTTCGGGATATCTTCGATGAGTTGAGGATTGCAGTGATCCTGATTGGGACAAAGAACCGTCTTGATCCAGCTGTTAAAGCGGATGAGCAGGTGTACAATCGGTTTCGCTCAAATTACTCAATTGGAACTATCCCTAATCAGCAGCTTAGGCAAGTTGTAGGAGCCTGGGAGCGTGACATTATTGCCTTACCCGTAGCTTCTAATTTGACAAGTGAGCCGATGCTAAAAATTATTCGTCGAGCCACAGGAGCCGCACGACGCGGATACTACATTGGGTTGATTGACATGGTGCTGCGTGAGGCTGCAATTCGCTCTTTGGAGAAAGAAATAATGCACATCGATAAGAACATTTTGGCAGAAGTCGCAGAGGAATATAGCTCGTGAAACCTCTGCCAATTCCACCTTGGGTATTCGTCGTAGAACCTTATGAAGGTGAAAGCTTAAGCCATTTCCTGGGGCGATTTCGTCGCGCAAACTACTCAGCCGTCAATGAGATTGGACAGAAGAGCGGATTGGGGGCTGTGCTGGGACGATGGGAGAAATTTCGCCTTAATCC
This sequence comes from filamentous cyanobacterium CCP2, assembly GCA_003003615.1. Lineage (GTDB taxonomy): Bacteria > Cyanobacteriota > Cyanobacteriia > Elainellales > Elainellaceae > Egbenema. The sequence goes on from PVWD01000211.1 coordinate 3,656, forward strand.
ATTTCCAACGCAACAGCAGTTGGAGGCTTTAGCAAGCGTTGTGTGTGTGGAAGCCGATCGCCTGCGGTTGATGTTGCCGCCACAGGGGGTTGGGATGAAGCATGAACCCATTCGGCTTTGTGCAGCCTGCTATGCAGAGAAACCCTATCATCGGCTGGAGTGGCAATTCAAAACGACAAGGGGATGCAATGACCATCATCTTCGGTTGTTGTCAGAGTGTCCTAAATGTGGAGCGAGATTCAAAGTTCCGTCCTTGTGGGCAGAAGGAATTTGTGAACGTTGCTCACTGTCGTTTGCTGAAATGGCAAACCTTCAAAAACTACTCTAGGTGTAGCTTTGATCAAATTTCTTCCGATTTTAGAGGGTTGCCACAATGTGGGCAAAATCGGAATTCATAACCAAGAACTTTATAGGAATTAGACATAGGAGCTGTGGATAGAAAAACGTCAATTGCTTTGAAATTATCTGAATTCGAGTTGCTTATACCAGGTAAATAAACCATCAACTTTATTTGCATTAAACAGGCATCTTGCATAAGGCTCATACGGTGCATATTGAGTTTGGAACCATTCAATAATCCTTTTCTTATCCAGTGGAACTTGATATTCTTCGATCGCTAATCTGAAGTATCTAAACGGTAGCCATTCGGTAAGTCTTTCCCTAAAGATTTGATCATCAGGTTCATCACCTCTAACATATGCCCAACCTAGCGGAGTTAAGGTATAACCATCTCCCTTTTGCATAGGACATTGTACGAGTGCCATAAAGGCTAAAGCATTCAGTGAGTCTCTTACGCCACTATCACCTGTTCGTTTGTCTGGTCTGCGGTCTTGTTGAAAGGAAAGATGAATTTCTTGCACAACTGCTTTCAGAACTGCTGAACCCCCTAAATTTCTCAATGCTTGTGCAGTTTCTCTTACAGCCCCATAAGTTCGTGCTGCATAGCCAGAAAAAGCATCTTCAATTCGCCAAGCTTCTTCTAAGCTGAGATAACTATCCTTATCAGGAAGTAATCGAACAGTCTCTAAAGTGTGCTGGTAGTGAAATTGTCCATTTGTTAACTGTTCTTGCCAATCTGCCAATCTACGCAAACGGCGCAACCAGAGTTCAACAGAATCAGAGTAAACAGAAAATTCTGGAAATCCTGCAATAGATGTTACATTGAGTTGATTGCTAAACGACAGTTTACTTTTTGGATTAGAAAAGCTGGTTGCTATCATTTCTTCTAACAGAACTTGATCTAGTAATACGGTAAATATTCCCTCAAAGTTTTCTAAGACATCTTCTCTAATCTCATTCCATTCAATAAAACGTACAGGTAGAGATACGGAGTTTGCCCATGCTCGAATATCATCCTTAAAACCATTGAGAGAAACTAGAAGTAATTCATCACAGTTAAAGGCTTGTGCCGCTTTTACTCGTTCATCTGGAACAACTTCTCTACATCCAACAGGCTTTTGATAAAACTTTGCTTCTAGAAGTTGCCGTTTATCATTTACTAATAGACCATCGATCTGATACCACTTTTTATCTTTACCGTGTTTGTACGTTGAAAAATGTTCTATGGTACTTCCTCGACATTGTTGAAAGTATCGGAGTAAAAGATATTCAAAAGCGTATCCTTGCTCTCTAGGAGATTCAGGAACAATGATCTTGGTTTGAGATGTAGTTGCCATAATTGACCTACGAATTGCCTGTAACAATCCAGCATTCAAGTCTAAAATGAGAGATTTTGACCTTTGAACTGGAATTTTTAACTTCTGAGCTTTAACTTGCACCTCTGAACTCAAAAATTTAACTTCCAAGCTTTAAACTTGAACCTTTGAACTCAAATCGAGCAGCTCAGAACTCAAATAGTTGACCTCGGCAGTAGAACGATCGAGTTCCGAGCTTGAATTATGAATCTCCCTAGCAAAATGGTCAGCCTTTTTACGTGAGTCGGAGATCTCAAGATGCGGCTGATGTACTTTGAGATTTGGTCTTTCGGGGTTTCTTGATGAATCGTTGTAGATTGCTCCTTAAACAGTAGTTTTCTTTAGAGTTCCCACAATTAAACCCTTATCTACGGCTCATTCTGCCTGCCTGGTGTCCCAAACTCGTCAGGTAACTCATCCGGGGTGATCTGCAAAATCTCAAGCAGCTTTTTATACTGAGCGGGGGTTAGCTTAGGTCGCGATCGTCCTGCCTCCCAATTCCTTACTGTTGTCTCAGTCACTCCTAACGCATCTGCCAACTGCTGTTGAGTCAAAAAACGTTGCACTCTCAGTCTCATTAATGGCGATCGTTCGGGTTTGCTTGTCATCAGGAGTAAAATGGTTGACGGTTTTCGTAAATTGATTTATGCTTTTAATGGCACAAATAGGAAGGCAGTAGCAACTCAACGGGCAAAAGACCTTGAGAGTTAGCTGCGCCCTATCAGTTTGCCATTTTACGAAATCTTCTACACAGACATCTCAGTAACAGAGCAAAGATTTACCTGCTCAGGCATGAGTAGCGGTTTTTGCTGCTGAAAAATCTGCTCGAAACCTGTTCATGCGATGCACAAGCGGCAGTTGCTCAACTTTCCTATGCTTTTTTATCCAATGCCTTACCGCGATCAACTTCATCCCTGGTGTATTATTTGGCTCTTACCAAATGCTCGTACCATTATCGTTAAGCGATTTCGTCGTCGCAATGATGCAGAAGCTCATATGAAGGTACTTCGTCGCATGAACCCTCATGCAAGCTATCAAATTATGTTTGATGCACACCGGGAGAATAAGGACTCATAGGATGTATAACCAGAAAATAAGGAGAAGTTTGAGTAAATGCAATTTGACTGGAACACTTTTACCTACGACGAGGAATGGCTAAGGCAAGCTGCTCAGATTGAGGATGAAGCAGGTTGTGACATTTGTGCTGGTTACGATGATCTGCAAGGCTATTATGAGGACAATTCCCAAGCATGTTTTCTGTCAAAGGGGCTTTTATGACAACCAAACCACAAACCTACCGTGCCATCCTCCAAGGTTCTCAAATCACTTGGATTGATATTCCTCCTGATCTTCCGCCTAAAACAGAGATCTACGTAACCGTTACTCATACAACTTCTAACAAGGCAAATCGAGGACAAGCAATGGCTGCGGCTCTGGCAAGACTAGCGCAAGCTAGTCCATTTAGCAATATTGATCCTATCGTGTGGCAACAAGAAACCCGTCAGGATAGACCTTTGCCTGGACGAGAATAATGCTACAGTTGAGGAGCAAACGCAATGAATCTCCCAATTGCCTCAGAGCCTGGCGTTAGCTACTGTCGCTCTAGCCATCCGCTCAAATCTGCCAATGTCTCAAAATCCAGTAATGCTTCTCCTAAGGCTTCTAGTTGGGACAGGCTAAGGGTTTCAATGTGCGATTGTACCGTAGTCGAAACTTCGCCCACTTTGCGAGCCAATAAGCGAAGAATAAGCGATCGGGCTTCTTCCTGGCGGATTTCCTGACGAGCTTCTTCACGGGCTTCTTCCCGCAGTTCTTGGTAAATGACAGACTCTTGCATCAGTTCCCTCCGCAATAATCGCCGAATCACTTGCTTGTCTAATACTAACCCAGCCAATATGCCACTCGCGGCAGCCAGGTTACTCTGCTGCTGTCGATCGGTTAGTGTATCAATTGCTGCTGCTACGTTTCGTAGAACAGTTGTGCGATCGGTTGTCTGAGTCAAGACCGCATAGGGTAGGAGTCCGGGACGTTGAAAGAAAATTTCGGTAGGTTGCTCCCACAAACGCACGACTTCAAACTCATGGCGTAAACGATTGGCAATAAATGTGGTTTGTTGGACTAATTCGGAATCGGTGGGACGCAAATACACCACGACTTGCACCAGCCGTTTTTGAGGAAATCGTCTAAACACCCGCAGGGCATAGTCTGCCATTCGGAAGGGCATGGTTGGGTCGGGGTTGGTCTGAAACTCGCAGTGCAAAACTACATCAGCCGATTGCAGCAGAATTAAGGCATCGGCGCGAATGGGTTCTAAAGAGAGTTCTGAGGGGCTGAGTTCAGACAGGGTAACGGGTTCACCAATTAGCCAACTGGCAAAATCGGCTGAATATTGCTCGATCAGGAACTTGGAAACATTGTCAAACATGGTGCGATTGTACCAAGCTGATCTCAACTGGGCGTTGTTCCTTGAATGAGTTGGCGAAGTTCATGAAGCTGTGAAACATCACCCACCCAGTCCCATCCTGCTTCGTAGAGATTTCGTTTCTTGGTTGCATCCCAATCGCCATCAAGGACGAGGGCAAGTTTGGGAAGAGGACGTTGGCTGAATGACCACTGTGATCGATCGCGCGGATCGGCTCCGAAAATTTCAATCGCCTATTTGAACTTTACCAAGATAGCGATGACAACTTGACTCGTGGAGCAATCGCCTATCTGCTCAAAAACGGTGGTAAACTCCCGGACAAACCTGAAGATCTGAAGAAATTTGTCAAACGTCGTCGTAAAGCTGAAATTCGTGTTGAACGATTGACCAGTACTCTCAAACGAATGCGCTTACCTTCAGGTCGGGATTTAACAGATCAAGCATGGGTGAAAACCCTGGCAACTGCTGCCTTTGACGTTCCAGAGAATGAAGAAGAGGCAGCTTTATGGCAAGCAGTCTTACTATCGGAAACCAGAAAACTTCCATTTCCAATCACCTATGAAACGAACGGAGATCTGACTTGGTTTTTGAATGACAATGGACGGCTTTGTGTTACCTTCAATGGGCTAAGTGAGCATCCCTTCGAGATCTACTGTGACCAGAGACAGCTTCACTGGTTCAAACGATTTCTGGAGGATCAGGAGGTTAAAAAGGCAAGCAAGAATCAGCACTCTAGTGGAGCATTCACCCTGCGATCGGCACGTATCGCTTGGCAGGCAGGAAAGGAACAAGGAGATCCTTGGAAGGTTCATCACCTGGTTCTTTTTTGTACTGTAGAAACCCGATTCTGGACAGCCGAGGGAACCCAGCAAATTTGCGAAGAAAAAGCAGCCGAGTACGCAAAAGTCATTGCAGGCACCAAAGCTAAGGGCAATCTCAACAAGAATCAGGAGAAGTTCATTCGAAGCCGCGAAAAGACGATCGCTCGAATGCAAAATCCATTTCCTCGCCCAAGCCGTCCTCTCTACCAGGGGCAACCGACAATCTTGGCTGGAGTGAGTTATGGACTCGATCGACCTGCCACCCTGGCAATTGTTGATATCACAACAGGAAAGGCAATTACCTACCGCAGCATTCGACAACTTTTGGGGGACAATTACCAGCTATTGAACCGTTATCGTCTGCGGCAGCAGCGCAATGCCCATCGACGGCATAACCGCCAGCGGAAGGGGGCAGCAAACCAAATTCAGGAATCTAATCTGGGAGAATATTTAGATTGCTTAATTGCAAAAGCAGTTGTATCGGTCGCCAAGGCGTACCAAGTCAGCAGTATCGTTCTACCAGATTTAGGCAACATTCGAGAAATGGTTGAAGCCGAGGTGCAAGCCAGAGCCGAACAAAGAATTGTGGGCTATGAAGAGGGGCAGCGGCAGTACGCCAAGCAGTATCGAGCCAGCGTGCATCGCTGGAGTTATGGCCGCTTAACCGAAAAAATTCAAAGCCAAGCCGCACAGATTGGAATCATGGTAGAGCAGGCGAAACAGATGTTTCAGGGCACCCCTCAGGAGAAGGCAAAGAATTTGGTAACTGAAGCATACAACTCCCGTAAGCAAGAAAAATCATCTTGACACTAGAACAAACGTATCTTACAATTTCATCACGCCACAGTTCATGCCAGCAATGGTCTCTGTGCTGTGTGAAATGAGCTAGTTTGACTATTGGAAAATAGTCGTGCTTTCTGGTCTCTGGCAACTGTCCACCTCGAAGTTGGGTGCGTTCCCAGCAAGAAGGTGTGGGTCTACCGCAGCGGTGGTTGCCGTCTTCACCTCCGAGCAAGGAGGAATCTACCCCAAAACTTGGCAAACCGAAGCGAGGTCAAAATCCCTGGGAGGTTGGACAGTTCATAGCTGTCAACATTCTTAGGAGTTTTCCACAGGTTAAACTCGTTTCTTCTGGCACTGAAAAATCTTTGGAAAAGGAGGTTCGCCAAATCTCTAGCTGAAAAGCTTGATGAAAACGGCTTTTAGATGGCGGAGTTTCGATCGCCGTTTCAGCCTTGGATAGATTGAAAGTTCATCTGCCATAGCTTCGCCTAAAGCAGTGACTTGTTTCGATCGCCGTTTCAGCCTTGGATAGATTGAAAGTACTCTACAAACGTATCTGCCCCATATAAAACTCCTGGTTTCGATCGCCGTTTCAGCCTTGGATAGATTGAAAGGTGAAGATGGTTCATACAACGCCGCCTGGCAGCTTGTGTTTCGATCGCCGTTTCAGCCTTGGATAGATTGAAGGATGGAATGATGGATTGGAGAAAATAGAGGAACACGATCGGCTTCAATCTAGTAGGGGTAGATTCCCCGCCGCTCTGCGGCGAAGAGGACAAACTGCAATCCGAAGCTCTAGGTTCGGCAGCAGATCCTATTCCATACCCCGTCCGCTTGCGGCGGGGTTCGTTGATTAAAAAGGCGAAACTTGTTAGAAAAGCCTAACATCGCTTTCTATGCCTTCTAGGAACTCAAGGAATTAGTTTCGAGAATTGAAGGTAAATCTTGTATATCAAAGCGTTGCGCTATATTCGTAGTGGGTAGATTGAAAGGCGCACTTCCTTCACACTTGTGTTTTGCGCGACAACAATGTGTTAACGATATCCAATTTAGGCTCGCATGACAAAAGTGTGTTATGGCGACAGAAAAATGTTAACAACGACACGAATGTGTTAACGACGACAGATAAAGCGTTATTCGACAACATCCATGGGCGATACTGGATTCGAACCAGTGACCCCTTCCGTGTGAAGGAAGTGCGCTACCACTGTGCTAATCGCCCGTAAAGCTGGCAGTTAGAGCGTCAGACATTCAGGGCTTGCCTGAATCTGCATTGCTCAGAGTTATGCCGCTCAACAATTATAGACCTTATAAAAGCACTTTTCATAAAAAGGTGACACTTGAGCGATCGAGATTGCTCGTTGAGGTCTAAATTTACTCATCCTCTTTTTCTAAAGTGATGCCCTTGCGCTCCAAAGCATCAAGTAGGAGGATTTCAACATAAATAGACAACGATCGCTTGTCCTGCTCTGCAAGCTTCGTCAGTGTGTCCCTAAGCCTCTCAGGTAAATAGATCGTAACTCTCGCTTTTTTCGTTACCACAGCTAGTCACAAACGCTATGGACAGGATAAGTGTAAACGGCTATTGTTAGGGTATGGATAAAGTGTTAACACAGTGTCAACACAAAGCTCAAATCGATGGAAAAATCGCTTATGTTATGCTGACGGAAGCCGAAGTGACCGAGATTAAATCCTTGCTGATTCAACTGAGTCGAGAGATCCTGTTACAGGGAACCTATCAGAGAAAAATTTCAAGCTGTCTGGTGATTCTGTCTAAACGTCCTGCCTTGTAGGGTGCTTTGCAAAATCCAAATCGAACATTGAAATGTTCAAATTTTGCCTCGACCCCTTGCGATCGAAGTTTTCTGGCGGTTGCCTGCGGTTTTGATGGGACGATTGCTGCACATCATTCTAGAGGTATATGCATTCAGCAAAGACATCAAAGTTTAGGAGATACTAGACTTGATAAGGTTTGGATTAGTGTGAAATTCCATGTACATCATTGATGTGACGTTAAAAAATACTCCGGTTACGCTATCTGTGCAGCGCAAAGAGGAAGACGGTGCCAAATCGCTCTATAAGCAAGTTGTAGAAGCTATCAAAACGGGTTCGCCAGCCATTTTAGAACTGACCTGTGAGCAAATGGTGGGTAAAACGGTTGCCGTTGTGGTCGGTGAAATTTCAGCCGTACAAATGTCTGAAAAATCCAGCACTGCAACTACATC
>PVWD01000526.1 GCA_003003615.1 filamentous cyanobacterium CCP2
TCTACCCACCAAGCTTTAGCTAAAGCCTCAGCCAGTCGCCGTGCGCTTCAAGTGCGCTTGCAGCAGGACCTTAGCCAGTGCTTAGTAGAGTATGAGCCTACCGAGGCGATCACTATTGAAGAAGAGGTTTTGCAATTCTGCATTCGAGGGTTTTCAGAGCAGGCCATTTTCAACCCTCTTGAAGATCTGAGCCTGTGGTTCAACTACAGCAGCGGTCAGTTTCTTGCGCCAGGGTATCCACCACTGTTCTACAACCGCCAAGAGCGGCAAACTGTGTCTCCGAGTAAGACTGCGATAGCAGGCATTGGGGAAGGGGTTGCCGGTTTCCTAGCTCAGCGGCTGTACCGGTGTCGCAAGCTAGCCCGGCCCATCCAAGACTATCCAGACATTGTTATGGATACACCCAGTAGAGTTATGGATGCACCCAAAAGAGTGATTTATTTAGTGGAGTCTAAAGCCTCCACAGGCTCTCTAGAAGCCCTCAAGCGAACTATAGACGAAGAAGTAATTCGCCTAGCTTCTTATGCCTCCGCTTGCTTGGAGCTGAATACACGGCCTATCAGGGGACTTCTGGTAGCGACAGCCTTTCTAAGCACCAGCCAGTACCAAGCCTATATAACGGAGATTTTGTTATGAAATTTCTGTACTCTCCCAATGGGGCTTACTTGTTCGACAGCCTGATTGACTTGCTGCGCAACCAGGAGCGGCATAACAACATAGTCGTTGATGCCGCTTTCAGTGAGCTGGTTAAGGAGACCATGCTGGAGAAGGCCCAGTTTGAGAGGCTGACAGATATAGCTCTGCTCAGTACGTCCTTAAACCTGGTGACTCAGAGCCTAGACTCAGAGCTGAAGTCAAGGGGGATAGAGGTCGATTTCAGCTCTTACGTCAAGGACGCTCAGAATCGGCTGAAGTTTGCGGCTAAGGAGATAGCAAGTCTTGCTGCTACTGCACACGAAGGCGAGAACCAGCGGCAGGTACCTGAGCCACTGGTAACGGCTCAGAGTATTCAGTTTCAGTTTACCTCCCTGACAATGGGAAGCGAGTTCAATGGGCTGTATGCCTTTGCTGTTGAGACCGCGACCTTTGACCTGGAAGCCCTTCAGAAGAAATATGCTGTCGAGGGTGACTGGTTCCCCGCGACAATTTCTGAGAATGACTTCCTGTTTATCGTGGACTACAGCTCAATTCTGGTAAACCTAAGCAACCTGTCTCATGACCAATGGGCTAAAACCAAAGAGAAGTTGGTTGAAATGATGAACTGTTTAAGGCCTGATTAATGGCTTAGGTCAGGCCTTAAACTAGAGAGGTAGGGCTTTTTAGGAGGTAATCTTTGCCCCATACCAGTCTGCGCTTTAAGCCTCATTAAGACCTAACCTGTTATGACGAGCAGCTAAAAATGGAAGCTTTAGCTATTCAATAACTTTATAAAAATTTGCCATCTTGCCTTTGTAATTGCGTTTTTCAGATTTCCAGCCTTCGTTTTCTAAACCAAAATTCGCTATCATAAAATCCTTCACCTTTCGCCTACAAGCGATAAAACATTGCTTGTCATCAGGAAATATTTGATTGCCATTTGGAAGACTTTCTTTTAGTTGCATCGCAAAGTAGCTATCATGAAGCGCTCCATCACGCACTTTTTGCATAAAAGAAGTTTTATTTGAAAGGTTCTTTAGACCAGCTTCGAGAACCTGAGAAACAACGTTTCCACCGATATTGTCTCCATAAATATCTTTGACCAGAGATTTTCTAATTTGATTAGGAAGAGTTGCTTCTATTCTCTTTTCGTTAGACTTCAATTCAGGAGCTATATTGTCAAAAGGAAGTACTCTTATAGGAATAGGATAAGAACGCTTAGATTCAGATGACCAAAACATTCCTTGTCCTTTAATAGGCTCATTAAGTAGACTCTGCAAAAGATCATCAGAAAAGTGACCATTTGCTCTTTTCAGGGTTGACAAGTCTGAGCCGGATACTAAGTGGAAGACGAACCAGTTGTCTCCTTGACTAAGTATTTGATCTGAAATAGCACCGGGTTGCTGAGTCACTAAAACTGC
>PVWD01000212.1 GCA_003003615.1 filamentous cyanobacterium CCP2
CGATCGTATTTCAGCGAGAAGGAAATTCTCTAGAACATTGGACGTACCAAAAATTGCGGGATCTCACGAATCGTGTAGCGAATGGATTAGTGAATTTAGGCTTTCAACCCGAAGATACGATCGCCGTTGATCTGCCCATGACGGCTGAATCCGTTGCGATTTATTTAGGAATCATTAAAACCGGATGCGTGGTGGTATCGATCGCCGATAGTTTTGCATCAGCGGAAATTGTGGTTCGGCTCCGGATTGCCAACGCCAAAGCGATTTTTACCCAAGACTGGATTCACCGTTGTGGGAAACAACTGCCGCTCTATGCCAAAGTGGTTGAGGCAAACGCACCAATGGCGATCGTGCTATCTCAGCATCCAAATCCGGTAATGGAACTGCGATCGGGGGATGTAGCCTGGAAGGAATTTCTCAGTTCGAATCCAGACTTTGATGCCGTTCCCATGCCTCCCTCTGCCCACACCAATATTCTGTTCTCCTCTGGAACCACCGGAGATCCCAAAGCCATTCCCTGGACGCACACTACCCCAATTAAATGCGCCACTGATGGGCATTTGCACCATGATATTCATCCTGGAGATGTGGTCGCTTGGCCAACCAATCTAGGCTGGATGATGGGGCCGTGGCTAATTTATGCCAGTTTGATTAACCAAGCCACGATCGCCCTTTACGAAGATGCACCCACTACGCCAGGGTATGGTCAATTCATTCAGGATGCCCACATCACCCTGCTGGGGGTTGTACCGAGTCTGGTCAGCAGTTGGAAAGCCAGCAATTGTATGCATGGACTGGATTGGAGCCGCATTAAAGCCTTCAGTTCCACCGGGGAATGTTCCAATCCTCAAGATATGTTGTTTCTCATGTCTTTGGCAGGATATAAACCCATCATTGAATATTGCGGCGGCACTGAAATTGGAGGTGCTTATATTACGGGTACTCTAGTTCAGCCCTGTATCCCATCCACATTCACTACACCGGCCCTAGGATTGGATTTTGTGATTCTCGATGCAGACGATCGCCCTGCCCATAAAGGAGAAGGACTCATCATTCCCCCCTCGATCGGACTTTCCACCGAATTGCTCAACAAAGATCATCACCAGGTCTATTTTGCCAACACGCCCCAATCTCCAATCCCTACTTCCCAACAGCAGGCAGGATGCCTGCACTACAGAAATTATCCCCTTCGTCGCCACGGTGACTACCTCGAACGCTTACCCAACGGCTACTATCGTATGGGAGGACGAGTGGATGACACAATGAATTTGGGGGGAATTAAGGTCAGTTCAGCCGAAATTGAACAGGTGTTGAGTGCCGTTCCGGGCATCTGTGAAACCGCCGCGATCGCCTTTTCTCCTCCAGAGGGTGGCCCCGATCGACTAATCATCTACGTTGTTTTAGCAGATTTCAACCAAAAGCCGCCAGTAGACCTCAAAGCCCTGCTGCAACAGACGATCACCCAAGAGCTTAACCCACTGTTTAAAATCTGGGATCTGGTGATTGTAGAGTCCTTGCCCCGGACGGCATCCAACAAAGTAATGCGGCGAGTTTTGCGCGATCGATATGGCAACGGATGCGCTAATTCGGACAGTGCGAGGTTGCTGTGAACCGGAAACGGATAAATTTGGGAACGTACTCTTGGTCTTAGATAACCTTATGCGGCAACGGGATGTACTGCTAGCTCATGCAGAACTTGCAACATCCACTGAATCTCGCTGATCGTATTGTAGTGGGTGCAGCCAATTCTCAGTAAACCACCACTGGATTCTAGTCCCAATTGCTGCGTCAGATTCAAAGCGTAGAAATTCCCATTCCAGGTGAAAATGCCTCGATCGCCTAATGCTTTCGCCAGTTCCAGGGGCGTATAACCCATCATCCGAATCCCCACTGTAGGAGTCCGCCAGGTAAATCTTGCTGGATCAGAAATGCCGTAGAGGGTGACTCCGGGAATGTTTAACAGGTGCGGAATCATGTACTCTGAGAGCGATCGTTCATATTCCTGAATACTAACCATTGCGGTCATTAAGGCATTCCGACGATTTGTAACGGCTGGTGCAGTCTGCTGTCCTAATTCCGTTAAATAATTAATACTGGCAACCAGTCCGGCTAACCCTTCAAAGTTCTGCGTTCCCGTTTCCCAACAAAACGGGCTTTCGTTAGGGGCTGGACGAGGCTTGTAAGGACGGAAGTGGGTCAGGTGTTCTCGCTTGCCGTAGAGAATGCCGACATGGGGGCCAAAGAACTTGTAGGCTGAACAAACCAGAAAATCACAATCGAGCGATCGCACATTCATTAAACCGTGAGGTGCGTAGTGAACCGCATCCACAAACACCAATGCCCCCACTGCATGGGCCAGCCGCACCGCTTGAGCGACATTGTTAATTGTGCCGACCGCATTAGAGGCATAGCCGATCGCCACTAATTTGGTGCGTTCTGTAATTTGATGCGCTAGATCCACCATGTCCAGCGTGCAGTCTTCCTTGTGCAACTTCACCGTGCGAATGACCACGCCACGTTCTTCCGCCAAAGCCATCCAGGGAGACACATTGGCATCATGATCCAGGCTGGTGACAACAATTTCATCCCCTGCCTGTAATTCTCGCCCGATCGAACGGCTTATGGCAAAGGTCAGCGTGGTCATGTTGGCTCCAAACACTACCTCATCGTGATCGCAGCCCAAAAAATCTGCTACTGATGCCCTTGCCTGTTCAACGAGGATTTCCGTGTTTGCACTTGTCGAAAATGCACCATGCAAATTGGCATTGGAAGTGATCAAATGATGGGCGATCGCATCCACTACGCGTTGGGGAACCTGGGTTCCGCCTGGCCCATCCAAAAACGCAATGGGCTGTCCATTCATCTCTTGTCGCAGGGCAGGAAATTGGGCCCGAATCCAGCCCAAGTTAAGAATCGTCATGGAATTCTCCTTGTAAATGCGCCGCTATTCTTCATCGGGTGGAAATAGTCCTGGACAGGTGAGTACGAAATCATCCCTGGTTCCCATCTCATCGGTAATCGCATTCACAGGTGAAGTGTAGTGGAAATACTGTTCATCCCTGAATACTAAAAACTCTCCTGGATTTAATACTTTACTAAACGCAGGAGGAGTATCTTTAGTGCGGTAGAGATGGGTTTCGCCGCCGCCAATGCCGTTCCGATCGACAGAAAAAATGCCGACCACATCCACTCCATCGCGGTGAATGCCTTCCGGGGCAGGATTACCCAACTTCTCAGAGGATGCAGTGGTGCGAATTTGGTGAACACCAATTTCTTGAGACGTAGAACAAAGTTGGCAAAATTGAAAGAATTCCCAAATTAATCGTTGAAAATCCTCTAGTTGAACTAATTCATCCTCCAATTCATCATATTCTCGAACCACGTCTCCTAACAGCGGATTGTATTGTTTACTTTGAAACAAACGACGATGGGGCAACTTGACTAAACGATCGCCCATCACTCTAAAGTGAGACAGCCGCCTAAATCGATATCCCCCTTCCAGGTAAGGATCTGGGGGCAGATGTGCGAAAGATTGCTTAAAGTCGTTAACGTTAATCGCGGTTAACATTTCCAAAACATAACTCGCCAGACAGTTTGCCTCTGGCTTGATAAATTCTTCCGCCTTAGATAGATTCAACATTTGATTTAACACCTCGTTTCAATCAGCCACAGTAGGCAATGAAAGCCCACCGGATTCATTGGATGACTTGGGTAATTGTTTGACTGATTACCGCTTAATAAAATGCAAATCCAGCTTATCTCTAACGGTTTTCAACGTGAAGAGAATGGGTTAGAAAGCGTATGAATTGCAGTAAAAATCTTACTAATTTCTGCGTAAAGGAGAATGGGGTATAGGACGCAATTTGAAGCAGATTTTTGCTTAAAATATGCGCTTAGAAGAGAGATCTTAGCAAGATTATCTCGTCACTTTCAATTGTAATTGCATTTTTTGCGATCGTCGATCTATCCCGATTCAAGCTCGGTTTAATTGTGGTCTTTACAACACTGGCGATCGTTCAGCTTATCAATGTTGATTTACGTGAAAGAGGGAGCATCCCATTGATGCAAATGGAGCGATTTCCATAGCACAGGTATCTTGCCTGCCAGTGAGAGATTTGTCATGGAAATGCAAAAGTGGGATACACCCTATCACGATTGCCTTCACAGGCTTAGAACGCTGCGATCGATTCTGTTGAAGAGGGGGGTTCATTGTTGGAGCGTACAGCAGGACGCACGACTCGAACGGAACAAGGCGATCGATGCATCACGGCGCGGCTGACACTGCCCATGAGCCACTGCGTTAACCAGGATTGTTTCCGTTGTCCCACTACGATTAAATCGGCTCCCCACTTGCTGGCTAGGTAGCAAATTAAATGTCTAGGATTGCCAACCTGTTGGGCAACTTCAGTATGAATGCCGTTGTTCTCAGCTTCTTGAGCAAATTGCTTAAGAGTGGCTAAACTGCGCCGTTCTGCTTCCACTTTTTGCTGTTCATACCGCTGCACTAGCTCTGCGCGGGTAATGGAGCAGGAGTAGGGAATCAGGCTGGTTAAGGGAGAACGATCGCGTTCATCAGTGGATAACACATGGACGAGCATCAGCTGAGCATTTTCCCGTTTTGCTAAGTCCAATGCTTCTGCAAAAACAATCTCTTTATCTTGGGAATCATCCAAGGCAACTAAAATTCGATTGATCATGGGGGCTTCTCCTCATGCAAATGACGCTTAAAAATGACACTTCAGTCAAACTGTGCTGCCTCCGTAGCCCTCGGAGTGTATCTATTTCGAGCGTAGGCGAAGAATTTACCAGGGGGGAGAGTGCCTCAGCAATCCTTAACAAAACTTCCTTGCGGCCACCGCTTTGGTTTTAGATGTGTTGCAAAACGTTGAGAAGTGTTGATGATGGTGGGAAATTGGAAAATTTGAATCATTCACCTATCGCCAAATTACTACTACGGCATAAAAAATGCCAGAATTGCTGTGTGCATCTGTATTAAAGGGCATATGTACTGCTAAGTTAGGATCAGGCAATGGCGCGATCGGCATGATTCCCCTCCAACTCACCCTGAAAAACTTTTTAAGTTACCGCGAAGCCACCTTGGATTTTCGCGGCTTGCACGTTGCCTGTATTTGCGGTGCCAATGGAGCGGGCAAGTCTTCGCTGTTGGAGGGCATCATCTGGGCAATTTGGGGGCAAAGTCGGGCGCAGGCAGAAGATAATGTGATTCATTTGGGAACCACAGAGGCGATCGTTGACTTTACATTTCAGTGTCATCAGCAAACCTATCGGGTGATTCGATCGCGCTATCGGGGGCAAGCCAGCACGCTAGAATTTCAGATTCAGACACCCAACGGCTTTCGCAGCCTGACGGAGAAAGGAGTCCGGGCAACGCAAAATCTGATCTTGCAACATTTGCGGCTAGATTATGACACCTTTATCAATTCGGCTTACCTGCGCCAGGGTCGGGCAGATGAGTTCATGCTGAAACGTCCGAGCGATCGCAAACAAATCTTGGCGGACTTGCTAAAGCTGGATCAATACGATGGTTTATCGGAACAGGCACGGGAACAGGCGCGAGAACTGAAGGCAGAAATTAGTTTGCTGGAGCGAAACCTGGAATCGATGGGCGAACAACTCCAGCAGCGAGAATATTTGGCGATCGAAGCAGCAGCTTCACAAACAGCCCTTCAACAGCTTCAGCAAACCCAACAGCAGGCACAGGATCAACTCCGCCACCTGCAAGCCGTTCAACAGCAGCGGCAAAGTTGGCTGCATCAATTGAGCCTGCACCAGGAGCAACAGCAACACCTGACCCAGGACTGCCAACGGCTGCAGCGAGAACTGCACACCGCCCAACAGCACCAACGCCAGCTAGAAGCCCTTCTGCAAGAGGCAGAAACCATTTCCAGCCACTATGCCCAGTTTCAGCGACTCCAGGCAGATGAGGAAGTCGAAACGGCTAAATTTCAGGCCCAGCAAGCTGCCCAAGCCCGACGGCAAGAACTGGTTGCCCAGCAAGTGGAACAGGTCAATCAACTCACCGATCGCCTGCACCAAGCCCAAGCTCAACTTGCCACTCTGCAAGAGCAAGAACAAGACATTCAGCAAACATTAGCTAAAACAGCCGATATTGAAGCAGCATTGCAGCATCTGCACCAAGCTCGATCGCAATTGACCCATTTCGATCATCTGCAAATGAAGGCGGCTCCTCTTGTCCAGCGGCGGCAGCAGGTGCAAACTCAGGTCGATCGGGTTCAGGCGCGTCTGATGGCCCGTCTGGAAGAATTACGCTATCTGAAAGCCCAACTTCAGGCACAGCAGCAGCGACAGCCCCAGCTTCAGCAAGCCATTCAAGACATTACTGCTCAGATCAAACATTTGGAAGCGCGGAAAATCTACCAGCAAAAAGTCCGTGAAAAGGGAACAGAACGCCGTACCTTTTTAGAGCGACTTCAGGAACGACAGCGAGAATTGGAACGGGAATTTTCTGAACTGGATCATAAGATTTTGATGTTGCAAAAGGGAGTGGAGCAGGGGGAGTGGGGAGCCGGGAGCGGGAAGCCGGGAAGAGGGGACAGTGAGAGAGTTCAAATGGAGCAGGAATTAACGATCGCCTCTGAAGCTCAGCCTAACCTCTTGTCTGTCCTGACTTCGGATAAGCCATCCGTTGCCTATCCGCCTTGCCCCTTGTGCGATCGACCGTTGGATGAGCATCACTGGACGGTGGTGTTAGAGCATCATCGGGCAGAACAGCAGGAGATTCAGCAGCAGCTTTGGGTGATTCGGGAACAGTTGACCACCTCCGATCGAGAAATTCGGATTTTGCGGCAAGAGTATCGAGACTTAGATAAAGAGTTGGCGCAGTATGGAGCAACGTTGGAGAAGCGAGGTCAGCTTCAGCAGCAGCTTCAGGGCATTTTGGGTGAACAGCGACGGCTTCAGGAGGTGCAGATAGAAATTAGCCAACTGGAACATGCTTTGCAGCAGGGGAATTTTGCCACAGAATTGCAGGAAGAATTGCAATTACTCGATCGCAGCCTGCTTCAGCTTGATTATGATGATAAGAATCATGCCCTGGCACGGGGAGAGGTCGATCGTTGGCGATGGGCGGAAATTAAGCATGCTGAAATTAAACAAGCTCAACGCCGACAGGCGCAGATCGCAGAACAAAAACCAGAATTAGAACGGACGATCGCAACGCTGAAACAAGAATTAAATGCGATCGCAAATTCTCCATTACAACACCATATTCATGAGCTAGAGCAGCATATTGCCGCGATCGGCTATCATCTGGATCAACATACTGCGATTCGGCAGGCAATTCGACAAGCTCAACCCTGGCAACTCCGCTATCAAGAATTGCTAAAAGCCCAGCAGAATTATCCCCATGTGCAACGTCAAGTTCATGAATTGGTGGAGGTCTTAACCCATCGCACCACATCTTTGCAAACGATCGTTGCTCAAGCTGAGGAATTTAATTATTACCTGGAGCAAACCCCTGATTCGCAGGAACAAATTCAGGCAATTGAACAGCAAATTCACCAAAATCGATCGCGCTTAGATGAATATCTTGCCAAGCTGGGCAGCCTCCAACAACAGCAGCAACACCTGGAAACCCTTAGCACTCAGCACGCCACCCTCAGCAGCCAACTGCAAACCGCCCGTCGTCAGTATCGCGTTTATCAAGAACTTACCCAAGCCTTTGGCAAAAATGGGATTCAAGCCCTGATGATTGAAAACGTGCTGCCTCAGCTTGAAGCGGAAACCAACCAGATTTTAGGACGATTAAGCGCAAATCAACTCCATGTGCAGTTTGTCACCCAGCGAGCCAAACGCGGCAGTTCCAGCCAGCGTCATTCAGATAAGTTAATCGATACCCTGGATATTCTGATCAGCGATGTGCAGGGAACTCGCCCTTATGAAACCTATTCAGGAGGGGAAGCCTTTCGCGTGAACTTTGCCATTCGGTTGGCACTGGCGCGGCTCTTGGCCCAACGATCGGGGACTGCCCTGCAAATGCTGATTATTGATGAAGGGTTTGGTACGCAAGACGATGCCGGATGCGATCGGTTGATTGGGGCGATTAATGCCATTTCCTCTGACTTTGCCTGCATCCTTGCTGTCACCCATATTCCCCATCTCAGAGAAGCATTTCAAACTCGCGTTGAGGTCTACAAAGCTGAAGCTGGTTCCAGGCTGCGGGTTTTAAGCTAGCGGCGGGGCGGATGATATGGGCACTCCCACCAACCCCTACTCCCCCTTTTCTAAACAAACACTGAGATTTATTAGCCTCTGTAACAAAATGCCAAACAGACACCGATCGAAAACACTAGAATGATCGGGTGGGGTGGCTAAGTTTTTATGCAGGCTATCCAATCCGCTACATCAGAATAAATCCCTCTGCTCTTCGCTGGGGGAGGGTTTTGTTGCTGAATCAATTCTGATCACCAGCCGCCATCCCAATATGCCAGTTCAATAGGAGGACGAAATGGCTATTGCAACCATTAATCCGGCAACCGGGGAAACGGTAAAGGAGTTTGCATCCCTTACGGATGAAGAAATTACACAACGGCTTGAACTTGCACAACAAACGTTTGAGCAGTATCGCAACACCAGTTTTGCCCAACGGGCAGAGTGGCTCAATGCGGCCGCCCAAGGGCTGGACGATCGCAAAACCGAATTTGGCAAACTCATGGCCCTGGAAATGGGAAAACCGATCGCCGCTGCCATTGCCGAAGTGGAAAAGTCGGCTTGGGTTTGTCGGTTTTATGCTGAAAATGCGGACAAGTTTTTACAAGACCTGACGGTGGAAACCGATGCCAGCCACAGCTTTATCCGGTATCAGCCGTTGGGGGTGATTTTGGCCGTCATGCCCTGGAATTTTCCCTTCTGGCAAGTTTTTCGGTTTGCCGCTCCTGCCCTGATGGTGGGAAATGTGGGCATCTTAAAACACGCTTCCAATGTGCCGCAGTGTGCCTTGGCGATCGAAGAAATCTTTTTGCAAGCAGGCTTTCCTCAAGGAGCGTTTCAAACCCTGTTGATTGGCTCTGATCAAGTGGCTCAGATTGTGGCAGACGATCGCATCAAAGCGGCCACCTTAACGGGAAGTGAAGCGGCCGGAGCCAGCCTTGCCAGTGCTTGTGGTAAACAAATTAAGAAAACGGTACTGGAATTGGGCGGCAGTGACCCATTTATTGTGTTGGAAAGTGCAGATTTAGAAGCGGCTGTTGAAACGGCAGTCACAGCCCGACTGATTAATAACGGCCAGTCCTGCATCGCGGCAAAACGGTTTATTGTGCAAGAATCGATCGCCGAAACCTTTGCCGAAAAAATGGCGGCTAAGTTTGCTGCATTAAAAGTGGGCGATCCGATGAATCCAGACACGAATATTGGCCCCCTGGCAACTCCCGATATTCTCAACGATTTAGATGCTCAGGTAAAGACCTGCCTGCAACAGGGAGCCAAAGCCTTGGTGGGTGGCGATCGGGCAACCTTGCCCAACGGAAACTATTATCTGCCAACGGTTTTAACAGACTTGCCAGCCGGATGTCCGGCTTATCAAGAAGAGTTTTTTGGCCCAGTGGCGTTGCTCTTTACCGTTCCCAATTTGGATGCCGCGATTCAACTGGCAAACAGCACGTCCTTTGGGCTAGGGGCAAGTGCCTGGACGCAAAACGCAGAGGAGCGCGATCGGTTGATTAATGAGCTAGAGGCTGGGTGTGTGTTCATTAATGGCATGGTCAAGTCTGATGTGCGCTTACCGTTTGGTGGCATTAAGCGATCGGGCTATGGACGCGAACTGGGGGTGGATGGCATTCGCGAATTTGTCAACATCAAAACCGTCTGGATCAAATAATCACGATGCAAATAATCACGATGCAAAGTCATGACTC
The DNA here is from genome assembly GCA_003003615.1 of filamentous cyanobacterium CCP2. Classification (GTDB taxonomy): domain Bacteria; phylum Cyanobacteriota; class Cyanobacteriia; order Elainellales; family Elainellaceae; genus Egbenema. The sequence continues at coordinate 9,894 of PVWD01000212.1, forward strand.
GTCAAGGGATTACTTTGAATCATCGCAGCATCAGTCATTCACGACATCGGGACAGAAACCCGCTAAACAAAGGGAGAACAAACGATATGACGGATATGAATACAGCCGATCTGCTGGTGCAATGCTTGGAAAATGAAGGGGTGGAATACGTCTTTGGGCTACCCGGAGAAGAAAATCTCCACGTTTTGCAAGCCCTTCGCAAATCGTCCATTCAGTTCATCACCACGCGCCATGAGCAGGGAGCCGCATTTATGGCGGATGTGTATGGACGCTTGACCGGCAAAGCGGGGGTCTGTCTATCTACCTTAGGGCCAGGGGCGACAAACTTAATGACGGGCGTTGCTGATGCCAACCTCGATCGCGCTCCTTTGGTGGCGATTACCGGACAGGTGGGAACCGATCGCATGCACATTGAGTCCCATCAATACCTGGATCTGGTGGCCATGTTTGCCCCCGTCACCAAATGGAACACCCAAATCGTTCGCCCCAGCAACACGCCAGAAATCGTCCGCAAAGCCTTTAAGCTGGCCCAAAGCGAAAAACCAGGAGCCGTTCATATTGACCTGCCCGAAAATATTGCCGCCATGCAGGTGGAAGGCAAACCCCTCCGGACAGACGAACGGGAACGGGTCTATGCCTCCTATCAAAGCATCCAACGGGCCGCCGAAGCCATTGCCAAAGCCGTTAACCCCATCATTCTGGTGGGGAATGGAGCCATTCGAGGACACGCCAGCGAAGCCCTCACCGAATTTGCCGCTCGTCTCAATATCCCCGTTGCCAACACCTTCATGGGCAAAGGGGTGATTCCCTACACGCACCCCCTGGCCCTCTGGAGTGTTGGCTTACAGCAGCGTGATTACATTAGCTGTGGCTTTGACCATACGGATCTGGTCATTGCCGTTGGCTATGATTTGATTGAATATTCTCCGAAACGGTGGAATCCAAGTGGTGAAACCCCGATCGTCCACATTGGGCAAATGCCTGCGGAAGTGGATAGTAGCTACATTCCCATTGCCGAAGTGGTTGGCGATATTTCCGATTCGCTCTACGAAATCCTGAAGCGCACCGATCGCACTGGTAAGCCGGAACCTTACGCCGTTCATCTACGCCGAGACATTCTGAAAGATTATGGCGACTACGTGAACGATGCCGGATTTCCCATCAAACCCCAAAAGCTGCTCCACGACTTACGCCAAGTGCTTGGCCCCGAAGACATTGTGATATCCGATGTGGGAGCACACAAAATGTGGATGGCGCGACACTATCACTGCGATCGTCCCAATACCTGCATCATCTCTAACGGGTTCGCTGCAATGGGCATTGCCATTCCAGGGGCGATCGCCGCTAAACTCGTTGCTCCTAAGCAAAAAGTCGTAGCCGTTACCGGGGACGGTGGCTTTATGATGAACTCCCAGGAACTTGAAACCGCCCTGCGGATCAAAACGCCCTTCGTTACGGTCATCTTCAACGACGGAGGATACGGCCTCATCGAATGGAAGCAAATGAACCAATTTGGCGAGTCCGCCTTCGTCCACTTCAGCAATCCCGATTTCGTCCGTCTGGCTGAAAGCATGGGTGTCAAAGGCTACCGCATCGCCTCCTGCACTGACTTTGTACCCCCCCTCAAAGAAGCCCTCAATCAAGATGTCCCCGCCATCATCGACTGCCCCATCGAC
>PVWD01000032.1 GCA_003003615.1 filamentous cyanobacterium CCP2
GGGTTAGGGAGTAGGGAGTAGGGAGTGGGGAGTAGAGGAGTGGGGAACTCTCTTTTGCTTTTGCGGAGGATTAGGGATTGAGAGGGAAACTGGGGCGGATGGTTTCTTGGAGAGGGGATGGGCTTCCTTCAGATTCGTAGGTGGTGCGTCCGGCAGATTGAATCACTAAACGGTACTCCCCCTCTGGAGACACGATCGCCTGATACGTCACCCGTCCCAGCAAGTTGGTGTAGATGGTGCCATTTTCTGTTTCAATTACCTGAGCCAAGGCTCGGTCTAGCTCGATTTTTGAGGCAGTGCGATCGTATACGGTGAGGTAAATTTGCTCGACTAGGCGCAAAACTCGAACGGTGTATTCATCTGTTTCAAAGAATACTAAACTTTCGATCGGACGCTGCCCCCTGGGTAGAGCATAGGGATTGACAAACTCCACAATGCTGCCATCCGATGTGACTCGGCAAAAGCCTGCTATGCCGCGATCGGTTTGCCAACGGAGCAAAACTAACCCATTCAGCAATTCCAGTCCCGGAGTAAATTCGATCGTGCTTCCGGGTAGCTCTGCTTCAATACGCTGCTCACAATTTTCCAAGGCCACCTCTAACGGAGTCGCATTCCCCGCAAATGCTAGGCTAGGAACGATCGCAAAAGCAACAAAAATTGTCCGCAGTGTATTCTTGATATGCATCTATGCCCTTGACTGAAACGCCTGGCTGAACATGGACATTTTGGAAATCTTGCAGGAAGACTATCGCAACTTTCCTCAGAACCAAACCTACAGTATTTATGCAGATGATGTGTACTTTAAAGACCCGATGAATGAATTTCAGGGGCGCGATCGATATCAGCAAATGCTCAAATTCATCAACACCTGGTTTCGTCATCCTCAACTCGATCTTCACCAAATTCAGCGCAACGGCAACAACATTCGTACCGACTGGACGCTCACCTGGAACACCCCCCTCCCCTGGAATCCTCGCATTCGTATTCCTGGCTGGAGTGAACTCAAATTAAACGATCGGGGTCTAATTGTCTCCCACATTGACTACTGGCACTGTTCCCGGTTAGATGTGCTGAAACAGCATTTTGGAGTGGGGAATGGGGAGTAGGGAGTAGGGAGTATCGATCGCGGGCTACCTGAAAAAGTTCGATAAATAAGACTGGGAAAGGGTTTTAGTCCATTTATAGAGGTTGAAAATTAAATTGGGTCATTGCGATCGAGCATCATCCCCCTGGCAGGCAAGATGCCTGCGCTACGGATTACCTGATTAAATTCTTAACTTCCATAAATGGACGTGATTTCATCGCCTGCAATTCATTTGCCGCCAAAAATCAGAATTTTGATAAATTCACATTCCTTACCTGTCAATCCAACATCCTATTTATCTACCTCCCCACTCCCCACTCCCTACTCTCCATTGCTCCCCATTCCCTACTCCCCCCAAAAACCGATACATTAAGTAAAGGAATATAAAGTTTTTTCAGAAAAGGCTCGACGATCCATGCGTGTAATTTTGATGACGGGTAAGGGGGGTGTTGGTAAGACCTCTGTGGCGGCAGCAACAGGATTACGCTGTGCAGAATTGGGGCATAAAACTCTGGTACTTAGTACTGATCCGGCTCATTCTTTGGCAGACAGCTTTGATATGGAGTTGGGGCATGATCCTCGTCAGGTGCGCCCTAACCTGTGGGGAGCTGAGCTAGATGCACTGATGGAGCTAGAAGGCAACTGGGGAGCTGTCAAGCGATACATCACTCAGGTGCTTCAGGCACGAGGGTTGGAAGGCGTTGAAGCGGAAGAATTGGCCATTCTGCCGGGCATGGATGAGATTTTTAGCCTGGTGCGAATGAAGCGGCACTATGACGAAGGCGAGTTTGATGTCTTAATCATTGATTCGGCTCCGACAGGAACAGCCTTGCGTCTGCTGAGTTTGCCGGAGGTGGCGGGCTGGTATATGCGCCGATTTTACAAGCCCTTGCAAGCGGTGTCGGCTGCCCTCAGACCGCTCGTAGAGCCATTTTTCCGCCCGATCGCCGGATTTTCCCTACCCGATCAGCAGGTGATGGAAGCTCCTTACGAGTTCTACCAGCAAATTGAAGAGCTAGAAAAAGTTCTTACCAATAACGTTCTAACCTCAGTGCGACTGGTGACAAATCCTGAAAAAATGGTGATTAAGGAATCCCTACGCGCCCATGCCTACCTGAGCCTCTACAACGTTGCCACTGATATGGTGGTTGCCAACCGGATCATTCCTGATACTGTAACCGATCCTTTTTTTCAGCGATGGAAAGAGAACCAACAACAATATCGCCAGGAAATCCAGGATAATTTTCGCCCACTGCCTATCAAAGAAGTTCCGCTTTATTCTGAGGAAATGTGCGGTCTAGATGCCCTCGATCGCTTGAAGGAAACCCTCTACGCTGATGAAGACCCGTCTCAGGTCTACTACAAGGAAACCACGTTGCGGGTTGTCCAAGAGCAAAACCAATACAGCTTGGAGGTTTATTTACCTGGAATTCCCAAAAATAAAGTGGAACTGAGCAAGACAGGAGATGAGTTAAACATTCGGATTGGCAATCACCGTCGGAATTTAGTCCTACCCCAAGCGTTGGCAGCTCTGCAACCTGCGGGGGCAAAAATGGAGGAGGACTACCTGAAAATTCGATTTGCTCAATCGGTTTAAAACTTACCGAAAGTTAATTTTTGTCTATTTTGTTCGACGATCGGCGTAATTCTATCTATTACTCCATTGTCATACAAGGTTTGAATGATACAATCTGGGGTTAGATCAACGGTTGGAATCCGTCATAACCTGTGTAGGTATATTTGCATGAAAACAGCGGAGTCTGTGCCGACAGAAGTTGTCCAGCAAGTTGCTGAATACTTCGGTGTGTTGAGTGAACCAATGCGATTACGCCTTCTCAACCTGTTACGGGACGGCGAGAAGTGTGTCCAGGATTTGGTAGAGGCAACCCAAACCAGCCAAGCCAATGTCTCAAAGCACCTGAAGGTGATGCTGCAAGCTGGAATTTTGACCCGTCGCAGCGAAGGAACATCGGCGTACTATAGCGTCACCGATGACTTAATTTTTGAGTTGTGTACATTAGTGTGCGATCGGCTGGCGAGCCGTATTGAACAACAGGCGCAGTACTTCCGGGCTTTTAGCCTTACCAGCAAACAATAACCACAAGACAATTTAGAGATTTGCACATCAAGGATTTTGCAAAGTTCAGGGCAATCTCTAAGACAATCAGTAGAATGGTGCATAGCCGAATGCAATTTTGGATCTTACGGTTTTAGCTCTGATGATTTTGCAAAGCTTGCTCGTTAAGCATTGATAAGTCTCTGGCTTAGAATTCTGTCCAAAGTGCATCGGCTTAGAACTACAATCTGGAATTTCAGGAAACTAGCCTGTAGTTACTGTTTTGGTTGACTCCTGTGTTGAGCGTGCATGACATCACCGCAGACTCCTAACCCATCCCCTGATCCTCACAATCAGCCGTCCAGTCAAGTGAACCGATCGACTCACTTGTCGAACTCACCTGACCCTACATCGCCTGATCCTTCCCCTCAACCCGCTCCAACTCCTTCACCACCGTCAGGAGGTAGTTCAAATACTATCCTGGGGGCCCTGACACGAGCAGTTCAGACGGTCAAAGCGCGGGTTAATTTCACTCAACTGGTCTTAAAGCCGAATGCGAGGGTTCCGGAAATCTGGATTCAAGACAGCGATGACCCCCAGGCAAAAGTTTATCCATTGGTTGGAGAATATTACAAGCTGGGACGCAGTTCGCGATCGTGCGATATTGTGGTACGGAATCCAGTTGTGAGCCAGGTGCACTTGTCTTTAACGCGGGACAAACGCCAGCGCAGTGCGCCTTTCATCCTGCGAGATGAAAATTCGACTAATGGCATCTATCGAGGCAAACGTCGCATCACCAAGCTCCCCCTCCGCCATGGGGATATGTTGACGCTGGGGCCACCAGAATTAGCGGCTGCTGTGCAGGTGCAGTACAACTATCCTCCTCCCTGGTATGTAAAGGCGGCTCGGTATGGGCTATACGGGTTTACTGGGGCAACGGCTCTAGTTGCTGCCTGGATTGGGCTGGAGTGGCAAAAATTTAACGTTTATCCATTGCCCGCCTCCGTGCAGGGGCCAGTTGTGGTTTATGCCCGCGATCGAGAAACCCCACTGCGTCCTGTGGAAACCCGTGCCCATGTAGAACTTAGCAGCCTACGCGACTTTTCCCCTTATCTACCAAACGCGGTGATTGCCTCGGAAGATTCCCGCTACAACTGGCATTTGGGTGTTGACCCGATCGGCATCCTGCGGGCATTAGTCACCAATATTCAAGGGGGAGAAATCCGTGAGGGAGGCAGTACAGTCACTCAGCAGCTAGCGCGGAGCGTGTTTCGAGACTATGTGGGCACGGAGGATTCGGCAGGACGGAAGCTGAGAGAAGCAGTGGTTGCGCTTAAGCTGGAAACTTTTTATAGCAAAGATGCTTTGATGTTGACCTACCTGAATCGGGTGTATTTGGGTAGCGGCAACTATGGTTTTGAGGATGCCTCGCAATTTTACTTCGGTAAGTCTGCCAGCGACCTCACCCTGTCTGAAGCCGCAACGCTGGTTGGCATTCTTCCGGCTCCCAACAACTTTAACCCTGTGCGGGACTACGACATCGCAGTTGAACTGCGCGATCGGGTGATTAACCGTATGGTGACACAGGGCATGGTCAGCGTTGAAGAAGCACAACGGGCCAGGCGTTCCCGAATCGAAATTAACCCCAGGGCGATCGAAGAATTGGAAAGCATCCGCGCTCCCTACTTCTACGGTCATGTGTTTGCCGAGCTAGAAGACCTTTTGGGTGATCAACTGGCGCGAGAGGGTAATTTTATCGTAGAAAGTACTGTTGACTTGGGGATGCAAGCAACGGCTGAAGCGGCTCTAGAAAATGAAGTGGCTGGAACAGGTTTGGTGCTGGGCTACTCGGAAGGTGCCATTGTTACGCTGGATGCTTCCACAGGTGAGGTGCTGGCATTGGTTGGCGGCATTAACTATCAGCAAAGCCAATTTAACCGAGCGACCCAGGCTCTAAGGCAACCCGGTTCAACCTTTAAGGTTTTTGCCTACACTGCCGCACTAAACCAGGGAATTTCGGCAGGTTCTACCTACTCCTGTGACTCCATGGACTGGATGGGGCAGATTTTTGAGGGCTGTCGAGCCGGACGTGGTGGCAGTATGGATATGTACACAGGCATGGCTCTGTCGGAAAATGTTGTGGCTTTGCGAATTGCTCAACAGGCTGGGTTAGACAACGTCGTGCGGATGGCTCAGCGCATGGGCATTCGATCGGATCTGGCTCCAGTTCCTGGACTTGTTTTGGGACAAAGCGAGGTGAACTTACTGGAAGTGACTGGGGCATATGGAGTGCTGGCGAATCAGGGAGTCCGCAACCGTCCTCATACGATTAGCCGTATTCTAGACAGCAGCGATTGCGAGGATGTGAACAACCCCGATACTTGCCGCGTGATCTATGAATTTGGTCAAAGCAGCGAATCGAATCTCCAGGTTCTTGACCCTCAAGTTGCAAATACAATTACTTCAATGCTTCAGGGAGTCATCCGCAGTGGTACGGGCGGCAGTGCGGCTCTGGGCTATGGTGAAGCTGGGAAAACGGGAACCACGAATGATAGTGTTGACCTATGGTTTGTGGGCTATATTCCCAGTCAAGCTCTGGTGACAGGGGTTTGGCTTGGCAATGATGACAACACGCCGACATCGGGAAGTAGTGCGAATGCAGCCCAGCTTTGGCGGAGCTATATGGGGCAGATTTTGCCCTAGGTTTGCGAATGAGCCATGAATGAACAGGAGAAGCTATGACAACGATCGCAGTGGTAGATTATGACATGGGAAATCTCCACTCTGCCTGTAAGGGCTTGGAGAATGCCGGGGCCATTACTCACGTCACCGATTCAGCGAAGGAGCTAGAACGGGCAGATGCGATCGTCCTGCCGGGAGTTGGTTCGTTTGATCCAGCAATTCAGCATTTGCGCGTTCGTGATTTGATTCAGCCTTTGAAAGAGGCAATTGTCAGCGGTAAGCCGTTTTTAGGCATTTGCTTGGGGCTGCAAATTCTGTTTGAGGGCAGCGAGGAAGGAAATGAGCCAGGTTTGGGCATTGTTCCGGGGATGGTACGCCGATTTCGCCATGAACCGGGCATCACCATTCCGCACATGGGCTGGAATCAGCTTGACTTGACTCAACCCGATCTTGCACTTTGGCAAAACCTACCTACCCAACCCTGGGTTTACTTTGTCCATTCGTACTATGCTGATCCGGCTGATCCTCAGATAACCGCCGCAACGATTACCCACGGTAGCCAAACTGTAACTGCCGCGATCGCCCGTGATAACCTTATGGCAACCCAGTTCCACCCTGAAAAGTCTTCGGCTGCCGGGCTACAAATCCTGTCTAACTTTGTCACATTGGTTAAAAGCCAGCAGTTAGCGGGAGCAAGTCGCACAGGCTAGATTTTTTAACTTTATGCTATGTCTCTCCGTATCTATGGCAATCGCCAACTGAAGACCTTACCTGGACAGGCAACCCGCCCCACTCCAGCGCGAGTGCGGGAAGCTTTATTTAACATCTGGCAAGGGGAGATTGCAGGCTGCCGTTGGCTAGATTTGTGTACGGGTACAGGGGCAATGGGGGCAGAAGCACTGTGTCGCGGAGCCAGGGAAGTAGTCGGCATTGAGCAGTCTGGGCGAGCATGCAGCGTGATTCAGCAAAATTGGGCCCAGGTTGCCCGTTCAGAGCAAAAATTTCGGGTGATCCGGGGCAATGTGGTGCAGCGCATACCCGACTTAGCGGGGCAGATGTTCGATTGCATCTACTTTGATCCACCCTATGCCAGCGATTTGTATGAGCCTGTACTAAAATTACTGGCGCATCATCAATTCCTTGCCCCAGAGGGAGAATTGGCTGTAGAGCATAGTCCCGACCGAGTTTTGCCAAACGCGATCGACAGTCTGACTGCTTGTCGGCAAAAAAGCTACGGTAACACGGCGATTACGTTCTATCGAGCGCAGTCTACAACAACCTAATGTGTAATTTCCCTAAACTTCCTCTGGGATAAGCACCTTACCTATCCAGAACCAGCAAAATTTCCAGGCTATGAGAAAGTGTATGCTGTCCTTGGGTTTACAGCACGCATGTAGATCAATGGCTGGACTGAGAAACAGGATGCTCAATCCAACCAACATTTTTATGACTTCCCATAATCCGATCGCGATCGGAACTTAAACGAGTCCCGCTTTACCTTGACCGGAACGAAGGAATGGTACCTATAGAAAATCCACAAGCCTATAGGTTAAGCTGATTGCCCCGCTTATACTGCAAATATGCAGCTACAAACAGCCCTGCTAAAGTCACAGGGATCAGACCCAGAACAATTCCTGAAAGTAAGGGTTCTACCACAACTCAACCTCCGTATCGTTAATCTGGATTTTATCAAATTCTTAGACTGAGAAGACTCCGTAACATTTTGTAGCCATCTATCATAATTAGTAGAAGGATACGCATTATTGGGAAGCCTTCTGCTCGTCATAATGAGATTACCACAACAGCCTCATCAAAAGGTTTTGAAGTCGTTTTTGTAATGGAGCAAGATGACCAAACTTCATTGAATGGCATGGTAAATGCTTTGAAAAGCTTAAATTTTGCCACCGTCTAACATGAAGTAAGTTAAATTCTTAGAATATATTGTTAACTAAACCCGTCCAAGTCATTCAGAGTGTTGACCCAAAAGCTTTTGAATAATCAGATTACCGACATGGATACTCCGCTATCAGAGGAGCATTCTGTTAAGAAAACAATTTTTGTGTGGCTAGCCGTTTTGCTAGTCGGGTTGTTGGTAGCCTTTGGGGTTTATCAAATGCGTCATTCTGATCCTTATATTCAAAGCGTGTTGTCGTCTCAGGGCGATCCCGCAAGAGGGCAGGTGATTTTTCAGCAAAATTGCTCGGTCTGTCACGGCTTAAACGCTGATGGGCGGGTTGGGCCGAGCTTGCATCATGTCGGTTCTCGCAAAACTCGAATTGGCTTAATTCATCAAGTGACGAGCGGCGCAACACCTCCCATGCCGCAGTTTCAACCCAGTCCCCAGGAAATGGCAGATTTGCTGAAGTATCTGGAAACGCTGTAGGTGGCTGTGCAGGTGATTATTTATTGATAGCGACTTGGCAAGCAGCTAACGATCGCGCTTGTTGAAAAATTCTTGAACATTGCGGCTTGGGAAAGGCTGCTCAAAGGGGGCTGGAAAACTTCCCAAAGATGCTGCATGGATACCAAAAGACTCTGTTCAATTGTGGTTCGAGATAATCTGCTTTTAACCTTTGCTAGATAGAAATACCCCACCTCAATTTCCTGAAGCTAATTTCTGAAGCTGGTATATCAGCATATTGCGCCATTGTTCTTATCCTGACTCAAGTTGACCCAGCCTGAGATCAAAGGGCTTACGGCTCGATCGGTTTGGACTGGGGTTTTGTCAAGGGGTTGGACTCAGATGCAAACTAGTACAGGTTAAAAATTTTTTAGAAATGTTGGTTTAAGGTCTAGACAAGATTTGTATTTGATGGTACAAATGTTCTGAGGAGTGATTTGTACCTGTTTGCTTCACCCTTACGTTAACCCCTATCTTGTTTGCTCTACCTTATGTTCTATGGATGCCCTAACTGAAGTCCAGCAACAACTATATGATTGGTTGGTGGAATATATTCGTGAGAATCAGCATTCTCCTTCCATCCGCCAAATGATGCGTGCAATGGGTCTAAAATCGCCAGCCCCGATTCAAAGCCGTTTAGAGCATTTGCGAAATAAGGGCTATATCGATTGGACGGAAGGCAAAGCCCGGACGATTCGAGTTCTCAAACCAATGGGAATTCCAATTTTAGGGGCGATCGCTGCGGGTTCAGTGGTTGAGTCCTTCACCGATACCGTCGAACAGCTTGATCTATCCAGTACGCTGCTACGACCAGGTGACTATGCCCTGCGCGTTCGGGGAGATAGCATGATTGATGCCCTCATTGATGATGGCGACGTGGTTATTATGCGCCCCATCCAAGATCCGCAGGCTCTGAAGAACGGCACGATCGTTGCAGCAAGGGTTGGTGAAGATGGAACAACGCTGAAGTATTACCACCGCAAGGGTAGTGAGGTGATGCTGAAGCCTGCAAACCGCAACTATACTCCTATTGAGGCGGCCGCCACAGACGTGGTTGTTCAGGGGGTTTTGGTTGGCGTGTGGCGTGGGTATCATCACGTTGCCTCTTGATGAGATGTTTAGGAATTGATTTGGGTTGGCAATCGCAGCCTAGCGGTCTTTGTTGTCTAGATTGGCAGGAAGGCTCTATGAGACTGCGAGATTTGTGTCGTCTGAATACAATTCCCGAAATTCTCGATTGGGTTGATCATTGGACAGGTTCAGGTGAACCTGCGATCGTCGCTGTAGACGCACCGACTTTAATTGCCAACGCAACTGGGATGCGGTTGCCCGATCGCCTGACTCACAAATATTTTGGGCGGTATCATGCTGGTTGTTATCCAGCTAATTTGGGCCGTCCTTTTGCAGAGCGTACCGTTGGGTTTGGGTTAAGCCTAGAAGCGCGTGGATTTGTTCATGCTCCTGTACTCGTTGCAAAGCAGCTTGGACGGTATCAAATCGAGGTATTCCCTCATCCTGCCACGGTTCATCTGTTTGGGTTAGAACGAATTCTTAAATACAAGAAGGGGAAAGTAGCAGAGCGGCGCAATGAGTTAATTAAACTACGGGATTATATTCTCTCGGTTTTGCCAACCCTAGATCCTCCCCTTTCGATCGCCCCTGAAGAACCTGTTTATTCGTTGCTGCTGAACGTTCCTTTCACGGCCACAGCGTTGAAAGTTCTGGAAGATCAGCTAGATAGCATTATCTGTGCTTATGTTGCAGGGCATTGGTGGCACTGGGGAGCGGAGCGAAACTGGGTATTGGGGGGTGCAACGCCAGAAGAGTCTTGCACAACAGGCTACATTATTGTGCCAGCTCCTTACAGAAGTACCCTCAAGGGGAATGTGGATGGGGTTCTCTGCTCGCCATAATAGGATCACGAACTCACTAGTTACGGCAGTCAAATAGGTTGTGTACCACAGGGTAGGCATTGAATTGGCTAAGTTGCTCCAGCCAAGTAAAATGTCTCCCTGTGTTTCTCTTGGAAAGAGCCTGGAACGGCTTGTGTAGAGAAATCCGATCTTCAGACCCACTACAAACTAAATTAAAATAAAGTTAACTGAACAGGAGTATTCATGCTTCTTTGAGGCTAGTGATAGAAGTAGGCTAGCATCAGTTGATTAAACCAGAATTTAGCACTGAACTAGGGTAGTGATGGGATTTTTTGACTCTGAGATCGTCCAGCAAGAAGCAAAGCAACTGTTTGAAGATTATCAGTCTCTTGTCCAACTGGGATCGGACTATGGCAAGTTCGATCGCGAGGGCAAAAAAATCTTCATTGAGCGTATGGAAGAAATCATGGATCGCTGGCGGGTATTCATGAAGCGGTTTGAATTGTCTGAAGACTTCATGGCCAAGATGACAATGGAGCAGTTCAAGACGCAGTTTGGTCAATTTGGTGTCACTCCACAGCAGATGTTTGATCAAATGCATACGACCCTAGAGCGAATGAAAGCTGATATCGATCGGCAAGGTTAGAAATTCACCTTACCATTGCCAAATAGTTCTTTAAGCGATCGAGCGTAGGGAAGTAAAAGCTGCTTTTGGGCGGTGCTGACTTGGGCGATCGTTTCTTCAATTAACAGGTGCAGCATATGTTGCACGAGTTCCCATTTGACACCAACACTAGGAAAAACCATCACGCAGAGCGGTAATAGTTCCTGCTCAATCGGTGAAAGATTTTCCTCTAGAAGGCTAAGCCACAGGTAGCCTTGAACCATAATTAAGTCGCGTAACGTAGATCGGGCAACGACGGGGTGGTTTAGCTCACCTTGGCGGCTCCGGTGGTTTGGATAGTCCTGAACTGCTCGATAATAGGTTCTTTCAGCAATTTCATGGCAACGTGGTAACAGGGCTTCGACAAGGGCAAACATGGGCGAGTTTGTTAAGTGACCTGAAGCCGCAGCACAGACCCGCTGCCAAGGAATGCAAACCTGCTCTTCGACAAATCTAAAGTAAGGCATGAGCAGCACCTGTTCATAGGGGTTGAGCTGTTTTGTGATTTCCCTGGTTGTGAAGTGGAATTGACTTGTCAGAAAGCCGATCGCACGTGGATCATCAGATTGTAAATATTCTTGCTGAAGGGATAACAGGGTTGGTTCCAAGCTTTCGGCTAAACGAGTGATTGCGGGTAAAACGAAGAACGGCATTGCCAATCGAGCAAACAGGTCAGGCGAAGAGTCGATGAATTTAAGGAAGTGGTTAGGCGGTTGGTGTTGGCTGTAGATATTTAAGACCTGTTCGTAAACCTGATTAGCGGATTGAGCAATGCGCCGCGTTTCAGAGAGTTGAACAATGTTTGGAATATAAGAATACAGGCTCGTTGCCTCTATTCCTGCCACTTCGCAGCTAATACTCAAAACTCGCTTGACGGTTTCGATCGTTTTGGTGCGACCTGCTGGAGAGGCAGTATCAATCAAATCTGCGGCGGGAAACTGATCGCCCTGTTGAGAGAAACTAGTCAGATCGGGCAGATAACGAACAGCCCAAAGTTTAAGGAGTCGATTTGCAGCAGAATTATCGGCAATGCTAGTCGTTTTCAGCATAGTGTCTTGGAAAGCGTGAAGAATGATTTGATTCACGATCGCAACTATCCGGTAGAAATTCTGCACCACAAAACGAATGAGAAAAGGTTAGCGCAATTGAGAGAATTAAACTTGCGAAGGTGTAGGATGCAAAATTTGAACTAATGCGCTTCTTTCCAGCAATACGTTGCACTTATGTACTGCAAGGATTGTATTGCAGCAAGAGCAACATTAAGTTGAACTTGATTGTTTCTGGTAAGACGACGAACCTCTTGAACGCTGTCTTAACTTATTTCAAGATTGATCGGTGATTTCCCTATTTTGATCATAGCTAATTCAATAAAGTTTTGTATAGTAATCGCGGTAATTCTTTAAGAGAACCATCAATTATTCCCTAAGTTATCTATCAGTTTTTACGGCATTAGAGATAACGAGATAAGACAGATTTTGTATTCCAAAGCACTCATTACAAGTTTTGTCTTAATGAATGATTTCACCCTTTTTATCGAGTGCCATATTTTTCGAGCAGTACACTGTAACTCACTAAAAGTACGCCTGTAAAATTATGATGACTTGATGTTGACTGCTCTTCACTTTATATAAACTTCACAAAGCTCTGCTAGAATTCTGGAGAGTTTCACGCAATGCAGACATTTCAGCCGAACGTGAACTGAAAAACCTAAGTAGAGTTTTAAGGTTTAAGCCTGGTTTAGCTTTCAGACGGGCATTTATTCAGGGATTTACCATTCATTGCAGCCTGCTGCTCAGTCAAAAGACTGGAAAGCTTAGGCATTCATCGCATGTTAAGAGCAAAGGCGACTCATGGGTTTGGGCTAGAAATTTACTTTTAGTTTAGTTATCAAGCGAGTTGTGTTCCTGGGCTGTTAAATAGATTTTTTCAAGTTATCGCGGATTGTTTTCTGGCGATCGAATTGACGAATCAATTGACTTGGTAAGTTCAATCACCAAGCCTTCTTTGTGCAGGTAATTTGTGTAGGTCATTATTTTCAATTGAGGATACACGATGGCAATTAATACAGAAAAGCTGGGATATATTCTACAGAGTTTTGTCAGTTCAACCTCTGATGTTCAAGGGGCTGCTTTAGTGACCCCAGATGGTTTACCTTTGGCAGCTAACCTGCCCGGTGCCATGGATGAAGAACGAGTTTCTGCAATGTCGGCAGCAATGTTGTCTTTGGGTGAACGAATTGGAGTGGAGTTGGGACGCGGTACGATCGATCGGATTTATGTAGAGGGTGAAGAAGGTTTTAGTATTTTGACAAGCTGCACCCAGGATGCCGTATTTTTGGTATTAGCAAATCGAACTGCAAAACAAGGAGTTTTGCTATTAGAAATTAAGCGCACGGTAACAGAGCTTAAGGATGTACTTCAGGTGAAGCTTGGAGGAGAAGGATATTAAAAGGGAGAAGGCAAAAAATATAATATAGCAATCCCATCTAAATCATGATCATAGGGCAGTAATCTTGCCCGCACAGGCTAGTAACCTGCACTATAAATGTTCATCAATTATTCAGGATTGCTGTAGAAGATAGAGAATGTTTGGGAACTGCAAACCTCATGATTCTTTGTTCCCATTCTTCTCTTATTTGAAAGAAGTCTAAACTCGCTGTAGCAGCAAGCAAAGAAATTATGACTGGTCATCAATCAGGGTACCCGCTATATTTTTATGGTGCTGTTCAGGAGCTTCAAGGTGATTACGATCGCATCACTCAGCAGATTCAAAGCCATCTCGTATCAACTGCTTCTCTTTATCAACTGCCACCTAGTTTAGAAGACTTTACAGGACGTTCGGCAGAGTTAAGGCAAATCTTTTCTGTAGTCAACCAAAATATTTATGAGCGTAGGAAAACTGCAACTGTAATTGTGATTACAGGTCAGGCAGGTGTAGGGAAATCGTCCCTGGCAGTTCAACTGGCGCACGGTCTCAAAAGTACATTTTTAGATGTTCAGCTTTATGTTGATTTGGGTGGAACAGAGCAATATCCAAAGCAACCCAAAAAAGTTTTAGCAGGTTTACTCAAGCGATTGGGAATTGATGAAAATGAATTACCAGAAGGAGAGGCTGAACGACTAAATTTAGTGCAATCGCAGTTAATGGATAAACAGTCTTTATTGCTTCTGGATAATGCAGTTGATGAGAACCAAGTTCGATCGCTTATCCCTATTCACTGCTGTAGTGTTGTGCTGATTACCAGCCGTAAACCATTCACCGACTTAGACGGGGCAACTGTCCTCAATGTAGCTGAGTTATCTGAGGCTGAAGCTTTAGATTTGCTATACCGATTGATCAACAAAGAGGTGATTCAGCTACCCTCCAGCATGGCTCAAAAGTTAATTCAGCGATGCCATTATTTGCCATTATCCATTCGGTTAGCTGCCAGTGCGATTCAACATCAACCATCTAAACTAATTTCAGAGCATTTAGAACAAATCGATCGCCACTATCAACAGGTTAGATTGCTTCGATCAAGCCATGCCGAGGTAAGACCCAGTTTCTTATTCAACTATCAACAGCTTACTCCTGATGCAGCACGGCTTCTCCGATTATTAGGTTTGCTTACTGAATCTCACTTCACCTCTGCAATGGCAGCAACATTACTCGAAGTAAAAATAGATGATGTGGGGCAAGCTGTCGGTCAACTGGTAGATTTAAAGCTAGTAAAGCGAATTGGCGGTGGGCATTATCAAATCGTTCATGATATTGTGCGGCTGTTGGCAAGAGGGCAACTGGCTACTGAAGAACCTCCTGAAGCAAGGCAGTGGGCGCGGATGCGAATTAGTCAATGGTATTTGGATGTTTGTCAGACAATGGCTTTAAGTCTAGATGCGCAAGGATGCAATATCTTGGCTCAAGTGGCAAACAAAGCGAAACGGCAACCCATTTCCAAAGCTGAACAGCAACTGATTGAAGGAACATTAAACTGGTTTGAAACGGAGCGATCGAACCTGTTGGCGGCTGTAGAATGGACATCTCAAATCGAGGCGAATGAGCTACTGATTGAATTGACAAAAAGTTTGGCACTGTTTTTTGATTACCGCAAAGATTGGGCAGATTGGCAACGAACGAACCAACTCGCAATTGATGTTGCTCATCAGCTTAAAGATTCCCTACAGACAGCCCAGCTAATGAACAATTTAGCAAATTTTTACCTGCGGCAAAATCAATTTGAACAAGCAAAAGAGTTGTATGAACAAAGTATTACCCTTTTTCAATCAATCGGTGAATCTGATTTAGAAGCCAAAACGCTTACAAATTTAGGCGTTTTATACCTCCACTTTGGACAACTTGAACTCGCCATTCAACAGTGGAACAACGCCCTCCATCGATTGCCAAAAGCTTCGCGAGAACAGCAGCGATTGCAACGCTGGATGCAGCATGTGGAACCAAAGCTCTGGCAACAGCTACACGAAGCGGAAAGCGGCGATCGGACTTCCTCACGCAGATTATTTCAATCCGTTGGAAATGCGATTCGACGGTTTATTTTAGAGTGATGAGATGAAAGAATTACCGGATTGAATCCGGTAGAATTGCAAAATCTAACCGAGCATTTGTTAAATCTGTGCCTTCTAAATTGGCGTTTGATAAGTCAGCATAGCGCAGATCGGCTTCGCTGAGATCGGCTCCAGCCAAGTCAGCATTTCTAAGAATTGCTCCATACAGGCTTGCATGATGCATCCTGGCATTTTGCAACGTGGCAAAGCTCAAATCTGCATCTCGTAATTCGGCGTTTTCCAAATTGGCTTCTGTTAAATTTGCCTGGGAAAAACTCGCATGAAGTAGTTGTGCATTTTCCAGATTAGCCCGTTGTAAATTGGCTGTTTTTAGGTCAGCTCCATACAAATGAGCCTTGCTTAGGTTCGCTTGGCTGAGGTCTGTTCCGATCAGAACGGCATTAACCAATTTACTGCCCTGAAGGTTTGCCCCGGTCAGGTTAGACTGCCGTAAGTTAATTCGGCTTAGGTCTCTGCTCTGCCAATCTACCCCCCTCAGATCGCATTCAATGCACTTGCGGTTATGGCCGATCGCCCCAACGTCTTCAGTTGGTAAGTTAGCCTGCGAATCTTCTGTATCACCTTCTTCCATATCACCTGCTGTAGAGACTGTCCCCTGGCGTGATTCTGAGGTTAAACCAGAGATATGAATGATCGCAGGGATAATTGATACGCTAATGGCGGCGATCGTGACCAGAGCAGAAGCATTTATGGGGCGAAATAAATTCATGGTATTCAGGGCAGGATTTACTAAAAATGGAGCAACTAATGTTCTTGCGCCTTTTTGGGTTCAATATAGATCAGGGCTAACATGAGTCCCAAAACAAATATGACGTAAAAGCAAACCAGAGAAGCCAACGAAACATTATCCAAGCCAGAGGGCGGCACGATCTTTTCAGGGTTTGGCTCTAAAACAACGGCTGCCATTCCTGTATAGTGCATGCTGGTGATGGCTAATCCCATGACGATCGCACTCAGAATTTTGAACCGCTTTTGCGTGGTTTTGTCGTCCCGAAACAGCATAAACAGCTTTAACGCGACGTAAGATACAGAAATGGCAATGCCAACGGATAGGGCAAACAAGACGGGCTGATAGCTCAGGTCAGCAGCCATTTGCATGGCAGCCATGCCAACATAGTGCATGATGGCGATTCCTAACCCAGCGACCACCCCTCCGATGAGCAGCGTTGAGAATTTGGTAACTGGGCGGCAGGTGATGGACAAAGCCTGTAAGGCAGAGATGATAGGCAGGATCAGCGATAGTACCAGAATTGGCACATTGTATGTGACACCCGTCGGCAGGGAGACAGCCAACATACCAATAAAATGCATTGACCAAATGCCTGAGCCAAGCGCGATCGAGCCTGCCGTGAGCCAGAAGGGACGAAATGTACCCTTTGCGGTGAGTAAACGATTTGTCATCTCAAGCGCAATAAAGGAAGCCAATATTGCAGTCAAGGCAGATATTACAACAAGTACAGGATTGTAACTAATGGGCATCTTTCGTCCTAAGAAAATTTGAAAGTAGGAAAGCGTTTCACGGATCAACGATTCCCGGTGGTAGCGTTGCGGGGCTTTGTATCAACTGATTTGGATTCAGCAAAAAGATGGGAGATTCATCTTTAGAGGGAACGATTAAAGCACTAATACACCGAATGCTGCCTTGTTTTAAGTATTCAGTGGGAACAGGAGCAAATGCAGAATCGGGAACGCGACGAAGAGAGGGAGGGGACTCTAGCGGAATGCCCATTAACTCACCATGCGAAGTTTGCATCAACAATAAGTGTTGCTGATTGAACGAAGTCAATGAACTCGATCGTGAAGAAGAAACAGAATCAAGTTCACCTGAGATTAAATACTGCTCAGGCGAACTGAAAAAGATGCGGCGTTGAATATCAATGACTAGCACATCACGATCTTGATAGCGCGTTAAGCTAATTCCTTCATTGCGACACATTCCGTAGGTTTGTCCCATGGGAATCACCTTATAGGCAAACCGGATGGGAAGTGCGAACCATTCATGGCGAATCCGAAACACAATCAACTGCTGAGTTGCCTGGTTTCGACGGGCAGCTCCCCGACGGGAGGGTGAGGGGGTCATGGGTCAACTCCTCAGCTTGCTGGAGCTAACTCAATGAGCTTTTCGAGCGTTTGCAGAAGTGCTTGCTCATTGTAAGGCTTTGAGAAGTAGGCAGTCGCACCTAAGTTCATTGCAAGTTTGCGGTGTTTCTCACCACTGCGAGAAGTCAGCATGGCAACAGGAAGACGTTCAAAATCTGGTGTTGCTTTGACTTTTGCCAGGAATCCATAGCCATCTAGACGGGGCATTTCAATATCGCAAATGACCGCTTGCACTTGTAGCCCAGCATGTAGTTTGTCGATCGCATCTTGCCCGTCCTTGGCTTGCGCCACCTGATATCCTGCTTTTTCCAGTGTCAGAGCCAGCAACCGTCGAACATTGATGGAATCATCCACCACTAAAACAGTAGGTTTTCGGGCAGGCATGAGGGCAGGTGAAACGGGAAGCCCGCCCAAAGAGCGAGCGTGATCTACCTGAAGATAGTCGGGCAAGTTAAACTCTGATCGATTACAACTGGCAATCCAGTGGAGCATTTCTGACACATTTACCAAAGGCACAACGCGCCCATCACCCAAAATGGTGCAACTATTGAATCCGGGTGGTAATGGCAGGTTTCCTTCGACTCTGCGAAGTGCCACCTCTTGCTCACCCCAGCAGCGATCGATTTGTAGCCCGACTTTTTGGCTGCCTTGATTCAGGATCAGCACAGCCGGAGCGTTAATTGTCGGTGGCGTTTCCAACCCTTCCATCTGCCGTGGACAGTTAAACTTGAGCCAATGGGAGAGCCGAATCAGTTGCACCATTGCTTCTTGCCAGCGCATCACCTCATTTCCCGCAGTCACAACTACTTGCTCAGGCTGTAGCACCACCATTTCATCAATCACATCCGTTGGAAATGCCAGCAGCATTCCACCACTTTCCGCCAGCAAGACCCTGGCAACGGACAGCGTAAACGGCACAGACAGGGTAAATGTGGTTCCCAAGCCTGCCTGCGTATTGACCTTAATTTCTCCGCGAATTTGTTTAAGGTTATTCCGCACTACGTCCATACCAATACCGCGTCCAGATAAGTCGGTCACACGATCGGTTGTGCTAAAACCAGGTTCAAAAATGAGTGATAGGAGTTCTTCATCGCTCGCAGCAGACAGCAGTGTTTCATCTAAACCCATTTCCCGCGCCCGCGATCGGACTTTATCCAGAGGAATCCCGCCACCATCATCGCTGATTGTAATTACAGTGCGATTATGTCGATGAAACGCTCGAATTTCAATCAACCCTTGCTCTAGCTTGCCGCGTGCTTTCCGAGTTTCTGGTTCTTCAATACCGTGATCAAACGCATTCCGAATTAAGTGTAATAACGGTTCGTTTAAAGCTTCTAGAATGTTGCGATCGACCAGAGTTTGCCCACCATGAATCTTAAGCTGGACAGGCTTCTTATGCTGCAATGAGAGTTCACGAAGGGCTTTAGGGAAGCGATCGATAATATCAGACAGTGGACGCATCCGGACATGGCTCAGGCTAATTTGCAATTGTTTTGTTGTTTTGTGCAAATCGCGGTTAATTTGTTCTGTGTCGTCTAAACCCAGTTCAATATCGCTGGTAATTTCCTGAACCTGCACGATCGTTTCCATCACTTCCTGAGACAGAAGATGTAGCTCATTATAGCGATCCATCTCCAGCACATCAAAGCGATCGTTTGTTTCAATCAAGTTATTGTAATGCTCAAAGGGCGAGGAGTGATGCGAATCCGCGACGGGTAATAACGGCAGCGAAGAGTCTGGAATTTGGGTGGCAACGCGATCGTAAGCTGTACGTAGTTGAGTATTTGACTGATCTAAAATTTGTACCCGTAGCGACATTGTTCGAATCAAGCTACGTAAACGCTTGAGGTGAAGATCTAACCGATTTCGTTCGATCGTCAGTTCACCCATTAAGTCATTCATTTGATTCAAATGGCGAACTGGAACTCGTACAGAATTTTCCTGAACTTCTTCTGAAATTGGTAAATCTGAAATATCGTTGCTGATGCGAAATTCTGTTGCTTGAGTGTGTGCCTGGGGTTCGTAATGAGACCGATCGTTGTTTTGAACCGGAACAACGGAAGCATCAATGGGCAAAATTGGATCAAATTCTGCATCTTGTTCTGAATTAGATTCTGAAATTGCATTAGAAACTGAATGAGCCTCAATCTCAGCATTTTCCTCTGATTGTTCTAACTGAGAAAACTGAAACTCATCAACTAAAGCTTCAGTAATGGAATCATCATTTTCTAAAAATGCATCAAAAGAGTTTTCTTCGATCGCTTCAAATTGGGTAAACTCAGGTAAATGCTCAGGATTCATCCCGTTTGGAATGAAGTCTGCTGAAATATCAATTCCTTCAACGTGAATTGCGATCGGTAAAGCATTGAGATTGCCGGTTAAAACCAATGCCTGGGTTTGTCGCCATGCCTGCAAAGCAGCTTCTGCCACTGCTTCAACCCGATCGCCCGCAAGGGCCATATGATGCAAAACAGACTCACAAAGCCGACAAAACGCCGATAGTTGTAGCATTTCGCCCAACCCACCAAGCTCCTGCGCCAGAATCTCAACTTCTTCCCGCAGGCACGGATCTCCGCTATACAGAACTGTTTCCAACCGTTGTAAACAGCCTTCTACTTCTGTCTCGAACAATAACGGAACGATATCTTGTCCTTCTTCCGGAGAAAGTACCGAATTTGCATCCTCAGCCTGGGGATCACCCAACCGATCGTGCAGTTGTTCAAAAACCGGAGAGGCATAGTCATCTATCCACTGAGGGTCAATGTTATGCCGGTGACGACGCTGATCAACCACATGGCGCAAACAATCTGCCCCTGATAGTAATAGGCGTTCTAAATCTGCATCAATGTCGATCGAATTTTTTTGTACCTTCAACACTTTGAAGGAGTCTTCCAGGCGGTGAGCCAACTGGCTCAGAATCTGAAATCCCATCATGGCGGCTCCTCCTTTGACAGAGTGAGCGGCTCTCAAAGCAGCATTAATTTTTTGGCTATCCACGCCACTGCTGGCGATTCCTAAAAGAGATGCTTCGATGGTGTCCAGGTACTCCTGCGCCTCATCGAGAAACTGAAGCTGAATTTCGAGTTCCTTATCCTGTGACATGGTGCTAACGAGGGGGTAGGGAGTGGTGAAGGAGCAAGGTAAAGGGTCTGCTCGGTGAATGGGAGGGTTAAAATTGAGGGCTGAGGCAGAGAAAAGCCATTCAGAGCATTCAACCGAACAGACAGCTCAAGGAAAGCGGCGAATCAACCTCAAAGGGTTAATTAATGCGGTGGATTTCGCTGCCCACTTCAAAGGTGCCAACTGATTCTTGTAAGTCTTGGGCAACTTCTACCGTGCGCCGTAGGGCAGAAGAAACTTGCCGCGAGGATTCGGAGGTACGTTCTGATACGTGGGCAATCTCTTTCATGAGCTTGGAGACGGTTTCAGACGTACTAACCTGGGAAACGGTTGTTTCTGAAATGGACTGCACCAGTTGGTCAATTTGGCGAGACACATCCAGAATTTGGTTTAGGCTCAGTTTCGCACTTTCAACCAGTTGAGTTCCCTCTACAACTTGGGCCGTACTTTGTTCCATCGCTTCGACCACCTGACTGGTTTCGCGTTGAATGTTGTCTACAATGCGCTCAATTTCCTGGGTTGCAGCCGCCGATCGCGCCGCCAGTTCTCCAACTTCCTCCGCAACCACCGCAAAGCCTTGTCCTTCTTCTCCTGCCCGTGCTGCCTCAATTCCGGCATTAATGGCAAGCAGGTTGGTTTGCATGGCGATTTGATTAATCAAAGACACCACCTTAGAAATCTGCTGCGACGATTCGCCGAGCCGCTTCACCTTTTTCGCCGTTTCTCCTACCGTTTCCCGTAGGTTCAAAATGTTGTGTACTGTCAAATCCATTGCCGTTCCACCTGCTTCAGCCGTCGCCGATGCTTTATGAGCCACTTCTGCGGCTTGCTGGGCCTGAACTGCCACCACCTGAATCGATTGGGTCATCATTTCCATTGAGCTAAGGGTTCGCATGGTTTCCTCTGCCTGCCGCAGGGCTTCATCGGCAAGTTGGCGAATCGCAGATTCGTTTTCACCCAAAGAGTCATTCACCTGAACGACCGATCGCTTCACCTGGGTCACAATTTGACGCAGACTTTCCACGATCGAGTTAAAGAAGTCTGCAACAGTACCAATTTCACCTGCCGTGACATCGGCTCGCACTGTTAAATCACCCCGTGCGGCTCCTTCCACCTGGCTCAATAGCTCAATCAACTGCAATTGCAAAGACTCTTTCTGGAAGCGTTGTTCGTCAGAGAGGGCTTCCGCCTTGAGGCGAGCCTGCTGCAACTCGGTGAATAGGTCAGCTTGCTCGATCGCATACCCAAGCTGAAGAGCCACTTGCCGGAAGAAGTTAATTTCTCCATCTTCCCAAACGCGGGGTGCAGAGCAGTTATGGGCAATGAATAATCCAATCAACCGATCGCCAATCAGAATGGGTGCAACTAGGTTTGCTTTAACCTGGAACGGTTCTAACTGCTTCAGATGACATTCGGTTAGCCCAGCATTGTGAATATCGTTCGTTGCGTGAACGCGCCCCTGACGATATTGCTCTACATATTTGTCAGCAAAGCACGGGTCAGCAATTTGCGCTCCCATTGCCACCGGATAACCGGGCTGCACCGATTCTGCAACAATTTCGCCCTGCCATTGATCGTTGAACAGGAAGATAATCACGCGTTCGGTATTCATCACTTCTCGCACATCCCGCACCACGCTGCGGAACACCTTTTCACGCTCTAGCGACTCCCGCATATGGAAGATAATTTTGTTCAATCGCCGTTCGCGTTCGGCGGTAAATTCCTGCTGTTCCAGGAGCTTGGCTTGGGCAAGGGCATATCCCACCTGAACGGCAATTTGCCGCATCAGTTCAATTTCGTCTACTTCCCAGGAACGCGGACGAGAGCATTGATGGGCGCACAACAGTCCGATGAGTTCATCACCCACGACGATCGGTGCAACGATATTAGCCTGCACTTCCATCCGTCGCAAAATTTCGCAGTGGCAATCAGACAGTTGGGCCTCTGACAGGTTTTCGATCGTTGAAATCCGACCACTCTTGAAGCGTTCGATCGCCCCTGGCACAAGCGGGTCATGAATAGTTTGGCCCTTTGCCTTTAGCCAACCATGCCCAACGGATTCTGCCGTAACAAATCCACTCTTATAGTCAGGATTAAAGCGGTATATTAAGACACGATCGACCTTCAGCACTTCTCGTACACCCGTGACGGAAGTTTTGAGAATATCTTCAAAATCCAAAGATTGGCGAATGCGGCTGGTTAACTCTGCTAATAGCTGCGCTCGTTTCGTTGCAACTTCTTGCCGACGGAATTGCTCCTCTAGTTCTTGCTCAGAGGCCAACACAACATCTGCCAGGCTATTAAATGTTTCAGCAAGTTGCCCAATTTCATCTTTCGCAAACACTTCAGCGCGGGTTGTCCGGTTGCCAGAAGCAAACCAGAGATTTGCTTGGCGTAGTCGCTCAATGGGGTTGGCAATTGCTCGTCCCAGAAGAATTGCCAGTCCGACATCTGCTGCTAAGGCGATCGCTGCAACCACCAACTGCATCATTAAGCTATTCCGTAACAGTGTATCTAAAGCTGCTTCTGATGTTCCTCTAACCAGAATACCGATCGGTTCATCATTGAAGTTATTAATGGTTTGAGCTGCAACCGTATAGGTTTGATCGCCAATCTCTAAGCGTTGTGTTACTGTTTCACCAGGACGTTCTGTTGCCCATTCTAAAATTGCAGTATCCGGTAAGGGGATATTTGTCTGAGCCAGATCAACACTTTCTTGATCCCCCATGTCAAGGGATGTGGCCAACTCATATTCCCCGTTATTTCCTCGCATATAAATTGCGCTGTAACCGTTATCAAAGGCTTCAATTGTTCCTTCAACGATCGGCAATTTTTTGTTAACAATATCTCCTGAAACTAAAACACCAATCACCTCTTGCGTGTTTGGATCTCTTACAGGAGTTAGGGTGTAGCGAATCAGGGCATCCTGGTTTGAAAAGCCTTCTGGAAGTGGAGGAGCTTCCCGCTGTAATTCTTCCCAACTGACGATCGCACTGGTTTTAATTTGGCGAGGGTTGGTTAAAACGGTTCCCACTAGGCCGCCTGGATCAAATCTTTCACCCGTGCGATCGGCATTCGCACTGGCAATAATTTGTAAATCTCTTCCCACCAAAGTGGCATATTCAATTTCGCGAGCCGTGACTTCATTTCGTAAAATTTGCTCAACCTGTTGAATCGTTTCTGGGGCGGTGGGTTGCCCTCCTGTGGCTTGTCTAGCAGCAGCAATAATTGCCGCATTGTCTGACTGCCCCCGGAAGCCAAACCCCATCTGATCAACTTTAATGTTGTACTGAAGGTCTGTAACCGCTAGCTCAGACGATGCCTGATTGACTAATTGGGCACGCCCTCCCGCCACAATTAAAACCGAACTTGCACCCACCAGCCCTACGACTGAAATTGCTTCAGAGCTAAAGAGTCCAAGTAGCTGCTTACTCCGCACTGGCAGGTTATAAAACCATTGCAGTTGAGAGCCTTCTGTAATGGGTTGCGTACCATAACTGATGCCGCGATACCGCAGAACACCAGATTCGTGGTTCAGGTTGCCATTTTCGTCGGCAGGCTCCTCTAAGCTAGATTGCAGGAAGAGGGTTTGATCGGTTGGGTGTTGAGGTTCGTCGGTTGAAAAGTGGCGCGGTTGAGTGGTCATATCACAGATTCCCTTATACAGGTGGGTAAGTGGGAAAGGAGAAGGAGACAGAAAAGATCAAGGAATAAAAATTCAAGATTGAAAATTAGTCGAAAACGAGGTGCAGGAATTTAAGGATTTCGTAGAATGGAGGACTGGGCAACGGCTTCGGCATCCAGCACCATGAGGAGGGTTTTGGCTTGGTCTTGCTGCTGAATGGCACACCCCCTGAGATAGGGAACCAGGGATGGCATAACCTGCCCGATCGGAGATTGAATTTGATTGGGTTCGATCCAGGTGATGCCTTCAACTCGCTGCACTGCTAAACCCAACGTGACTAAACCAACTTGAATAATGACCAGGTTGTACTGTTGAACGGTGGTGTCTAATGCGGCTAAACCGAGCATTCGGGCGAGATCAACTACCCAAAGGACTCGGCTGCGACGGTTCATTAGCCCTAGCATACAGGCAGGCATACTGGGCATTGGGGTCAGACGACGAACTGGCAACACCATTGCCTCTTGCACATGCCGCATTGAAAATACAGCAGAGGTGTTGGGGTAAAGCTCAAACCGGAGGTAGGCATCTCCTGCCGCCTTTTTAGGACGGGCGGTTGGGGTCAATGCGGAAGTATTCATGGAGTTAAATCACAACAGACTTGATGGCACGGACGAGTTGCTCACGGGTAAAAGGTTTTGTAATGTAGGCATCTGCCCCTTGCTTCATTCCCCACAGCCGATCGATTTCTTGGTTTTTGGAGGTGCAAATGATGATCGGGACTTTTTCCGTTGTGGGATTCTTTTTAAGATTGCGGCATAGCTCAAAGCCACTCATCCCTGGCATAACAATGTCTGTCACGACAACGCTAGGTTTTTGTTCGATCGCAATACTCAGTGCCTCTTTTGCACTGACTGCACTAATGACGCTATAGCCACTCTCCTTCAGGTAGTGCGTAATTAATTCCATTTCAGAAGGCGTATCTTCAACAATCAGAATTGTGCCCATCAAGGTTGTGTTCATACGATATTTCCTTGCCACCTAATACTATTTCTGACATCATGAGCAATATCCGAATTCTTTTGAGGTTTTGTTGAGCCATGATTCAACAATTAGAATGAATTCGCGATCGTTTTCCGTAGGCAGAAGTTACATTCGCGACGCAATTTCTCGATGATGTCAGTATTTTTTCTACGTCAGGTGTTTGAACACCATTTTGACTAAATCAGATTGGGTAAACGGCTTAGTGAGATAGCCCGATGCCCCAACCAGTTTGGCTTTCGCTCGGTCAATTAATCCAGTATTACCTGTCACCATGATGACGGGAGTATGCCGGAAATGAGGATGTTTTCTCAGGAGAGAACAAAGTTCATAACCATCCAAATTTGGCATTGTGACATCCAACAAAATTAGATCGGGCTTACTCCGAACAATTTGCATTAATGCTTTCACTGGATTATCGATCATCAACACAGTAAAGCTGTTGTCATCTAAGAAAGAACGAATGGCTTGCAGAACTGTGGGGCTATCATCAATGCAAGCGATCGTATACTGCGTTTTTTTAGGCGGAGCCGATGCCGACAACGCATTAAATTTGAAGCGTGGATATTCTGATGGAGTCGCTGGGTTGGGTGGCTCTGCTGGATTGTTAGACATGGGGTTGTCAGACATCACAGAGGCTTCTGGCATTTTACCCGCACCATTTTGCTCTGCAATCACAGGCGATTCAATAATGGGCTGAGTTGCGGTGGGGCGAGGGGTTTGCCGTTGGCGTTGGCGGGTTTGGCACTGCTCCACCAAAAATCGCAAATCAAGCTGGCAGAACTTGGGAAATTCGGTTCCTTGCTCCAGGGAAATGAGTTCGTGGGTGCCGTCTTGCACCGATAAAAATGTCTCAATCACTTCGATCGCCAGTTCTTCAACGAGCAGACTGGCTTGGTTGGAAACCAGATGCTGTTGGTCTACCAGCCAGCAAATGGCTCTGTAATCGTTGGGCAGAGAGGAAGTTGGTTCGGCACTTTCAAACAGCAACCGCACCTGAACCCGTACAGCACTCACTAAGCTGGGCACTTGGGCACTGAGGCGACGCAGGTGGCGATCGAGCCGCTCAAATGGATTGGTGGAGTTGGTGGCATAAACCAGTTTGCCTTGCTCCAAGTACAATGACCAATTGACCGATCCATTGGATACCTGTAAGCAGCCATTTGCTTGACGGCTGGAAAGTTGCGCTAGCAAGGTTAATGGATGCAACTTTTGAAAAGGTCTATAACTACCCATAGTGATGGTATTCATGTATACGCTCCAATTCGATTCTGGGGGGCTTGTAACTTTAAGAATTGAGCCGAGTTACAAGAGAAATAGATACACCAGAGATAGGCTGCACAGGTTGCGGACAGACCCTGATGGCAATGGGCGATCGCACCTGAGGTTTAGAGGAGACACACTAAAAAAAAGAAAATTCTTACAAAAAGGCAGAAGCTTGAAAACTTGCACTAGGCTGAGTACGACATCAATGGAGAGCAGGAGCAAAAGGCAAAATCAAATCAGTCAAGGAGCTAAAAATTGACTGAAAATAACTCGCTGTCATTGATTTGGAAAACTCTTAAGGGTGGAATAACGCACTGACTCCTCTTAGCATCGTTGATAGGTTTCAACATTCGCTTTATCTTTGTCAACGGGGCAGTACATCCTGATTGCTGAATGAAAGGAACCGACTCAACAGATGGCAACGGTTCGATGATAAGAAGTCGGGTAGAGGCTCCATTTAGTCCATAGTATCAGACTTCCTGGCGATGTTTTGGAACCATCTATAAAGATCCCCATGAAAGATTTAAAGATGAGATGAGGCTCCATTGAGGCTGCAATTAATCGTGATTAAACGATATTCATGAAGCACAAAAATTGATCAAATTGCTACATTTTCATGACGATTGTCCCGTAATTGATTAGAACTTACGCAGGCTCTGTTTCATACCTCTAGATTTAGCGTAAGGTAGGCACTGCCCACCCTGCAAATGAAGGTTTGCATAAGTCCTGTTGATGATGAACGATGGATAACTCATTCCCAAAACACCCTTCAATCTTGCGTCGATCGCTCAATAAAAATTAGTCCAACGATCGCAGAATTCGGCGAATTTTGTCCTTTTGTTGGCGATCTAAAAATTCAGGAAACCGTAATTCCATTGCAACGCGATGAGATAAATCATAGGTAGAACTTGCTGGAATCATGGCAAATTCTTCAACCATTTGAACTTGGGCCAACAAACTATAAGTATAGGGGTCAGTGTTCGTTTGTCCCATTGAAAGCGCAATGAGGGGCTGCGTAATCCGAATCATGTCTAGTTCAGCCACCGCATCTCCCACAATTTCCAGGCGCAGATCTCGCATTCCCATTTCCGTGACCCTAGCAGTGTAAGACTGTCCTTCCCAGCCCTCCCAATAGAGGTGGGCGATCGCATCTACCTGTTTCCGAACTTTCACCCCCACTTCTGGACGAAACTCTCTGAAGGCTCGCCTTAGGCTCGTTGAAATGAATCGCAGGGAATCTAAAGGTTTGTCTACTTCAACTCGTTTTTGGGAGTACCACTCTTTTACGTCAGAATAAATCACAACAGATAAGTCATCTAGCTGGGTACGGCTGACGTTGATAAAATCGATCGCTAGTAAAGTTTGCAATTTTTCGGTGGCAATACCGCGCACAATTTCCGCATCTAACAACGCCCTTGCCCCAAAATCTCCTACCAGTTCTACCCGCACTTGATCCGGAATATTAGGCCAGGAATCTAATACAACTAGCGTTCCGGATTCGCTAACGTTTACTGTTTTTCCTGCCCAACGATGATCATCACTGTGGATAATTGCATCAATCTGGCGCGGCAAACGGTGCGATCGGCGGAGTTGAGGCTGCTCAAAAGCGGCCAGGCAGGCAGCAACCACTAGA
This sequence comes from filamentous cyanobacterium CCP2, assembly GCA_003003615.1. Classification (GTDB taxonomy): domain Bacteria; phylum Cyanobacteriota; class Cyanobacteriia; order Elainellales; family Elainellaceae; genus Egbenema. The sequence goes on from PVWD01000032.1 coordinate 28,106, forward strand.
AGTAAATTAAATGTACACCAAAGGCTGTTGATTAAAACGGCTTCAGTATCGCGAGGACTCAACAACAACCAGAATGGAACAGCTAACAGCGAAGCTCCTGTAATCGCTCCTAAGATGACTAAATAACGAATCGACTCTAGATCAAAATTTCGCTTAGTAACGCTGAGTCCTTTGTCTGTTACGTTGAATGAACCTAGCCTCGGATTAATCATTGCCAATATGGTGACAATTCCTGCCTGGAAGGACATCGCAAATTCATAGATTTCATTCCAGAACGAGAACCGCACATGCTTATAGCGGATATGGTTTGTCTGCATCGACAGAACAATATGAGGTAACGCATAGAAGAGCGTTTCTAAACCTAAACCACGTACAGAGTTGATCCCAAATAAAAGAAACAAAGTCGGAGCGACCGCATACATCAGGCGCGGAAAGCCAAAGAAGAAGTGGGAAGTTGCGCTTAAGTAACAGAGCCGTTGTCCGATCGACAATTTCAACTTGGGGTTAAACAGGGGATTTTCCAGCCGGAGAATTTGCGCCATGCCCCGCGCCCACCGGACTTGCTGCCCCACATAAGAGGAAAATTTTTCCGGAGCCAGCCCTGCCACCATAATCTTGTCGTAGTAAACCGTTTCGTAACCCTTGGAATGCAAACGCAGGGCCGTATGGCAGTCTTCAGTTACGGTTTCTGTTGCAATTCCGCCCACTTCCAAAACGTGTTTACGGCGAATCACAGCAGCCGAACCGCAAAAGAAGGCCGCGTTCCAAAAGTCATTTCCTTTTTGTAAAACTTTGTAAAACAGTTCATTACTGACGGGAACCCGCCCCCCTGTTCTCAAATTTCGCTCAAACGGATCAGGGTTATAAAACCAGTGAGGAGTTTGCACGAGGGCAACTTTCTCCTTGAAAAAGAAACCCACCGTTTCTTTTAAGAAAGTGCGAGAGGGAATATGGTCACAGTCAAGGATCAAAATGAGATCGCCACTGGTTTTTTGAAAAGCAGTGTTAATGTTTCCAGCCTTTGCATGATCGTTATTTTCCCTGGTCAGCATTGTGCATCCTAATTCCTCACACATATGCCGAATTTCTTCCCGCCGCTCTGGAAATTTCCGTCCATCATCCAGAACATAAACCCGCTTTTTATCTGCCGGATAGTCGATCGCCAATGCACCTAAAACCGTCTTCCGCACAATCTCAACATTTTCGTTATAAGTAGGAATAAATACATCAACGGTAAACCACTGCTCTTGCGGAAACTGTTTTAAATCAATGGGTTTCCGAGTCTGAAGTTGGGCTGTTTGGAAGTAAGCCAGCATCAGCGTTGCAATGCCGTATAATTCCGCGAAGTAGAGCAACAGTGAGAAAAATGTATTCAGCCAGCTATCTAAATTGAGGGTGTAGGCAGTTCGGTAATAGAAATAGCGCAGGGTGACAAGTACGCTCAGACAAACGAGCAATAGATGCAAGTATTCACTAATGCGGCCTTGCGGATGACGTTCCTCCAAGGTCAATAGAAATCGTCCAACTCCAATCATGAGCAGGGCCACCATGCCTTGCTGCCAAAAGGTGGGACGAATGGTAATCAGAGGAATACATATCCACAGGAGGCAGATCATCATCAAGACCAACTGACGACGACTCAGCCATTGCAATAACCAATCAAAACTTTGTGGAATGCGATCGACCAGTACAGTGGTCGATATTGTATTTAAGCGATCTAACCATGCTGGGGTTCGACGGGGTTTACTGGAAGGACGGATCATCAACGGCTCCTGCGATAACGCTCCTGGAAAATAAATCGGCGATCGGGTGGAAGATGCACCAGGGGCAATCACATTTGCAACTTTTACGACCGGCTGGCGGGGCTAACGCGCTGGAGGTAAAGCTGAGACACTCCATAAAGTAAAAGGGCTGCAATAATTAGGGCGGGCACTAGGATTAGCCAATTGCTTCTAAACAGCAACCACCAGCTGCGCTGATCGCCCACAATTTGCTGCTGAGGCGACAAACTCAAAAATTGCAGCGTGTAGTCATTGGCATCAAACGGTGAAGGATTCTCAGTATTGGCACTAATGAGTACCGTGTCGCCTTGCAGTTGGTAAAACAGAGGGTCTTGGGCAATCAAATCGCGGACATGACCCAACCCTTCTTCCGACTGGCTGCTGAGGGCCAGCAAAACTCGTTCCTCATTCCACGGAGAAACCACCTGCTTGAGCACGCCTTCCGCATCGGGAGAAGACTGAATTTGGCTTTGCTGCCACTGCCGCAGGGAAGCAGGATTTAGGTTGAAACCCTCATCCCGAAAGGCTTCCGGGAAGGGAAACTGTTCCTGTTCGCCAATGCCAATCAAGTGAGCAGCCTCGCGCACTTCTGAAGGAAGCTGGCCAGTGCGGTAAACATTGAGCTTGACAGATTCTGCTTTGCTCAAACGTCCAAGCCGCTCACTGGTTTCCAACAGCAGCAATAAATCCGATTCAGTGGGATTATCGGGAATCACGATCGCCGTGCTAGACAAATCCTGCGGAGCCGCAAAAGGATAGCCAAACCGGAACAGATCCAGGTCTGGGACATTCACCACGTTTTGCCGATTTAGATCAAAGCTTGTATCTGCATGAATCGTTCCCCAAAGCTGCTGATCGGTGACACGGCTACAGGCGCGTCTTTCTCGCGGATCAAGGCGGAAGTTCACCTGCATCTTAGAATCAGGACGAATGCGATCGGGCAAATCTAGCCGGAACTCTTGCCGCGTGGCACCATTCACCGAACTGAGCCGCCGACCGTTTACTGGAATCCCGTCTAGCTCAACTTCTACCAGGGAAGTGACTGGGTTTACCTGGGGGCTATAGCTATACCGCAGCACCATCGTATTTCCAGGCAAAAACTGATCGTCTGGCAATGCCCGAAAGTCAAACTCCAGGGCCGGCGCATGGGAACCGCGTACCATCACATCGCCATAGGGCTGGTTGTCGTAGGAGCGGAGATCGCTTAACTGAAAGGAGTCCGTTGTTGGCAAATAGCCCGCCCAATCTCGCGAGGAGGGACTTGGAATATCCGTCACCTGACTCACAAAAATGACGCTGCCCGTACCAATTTTTTGATCCTGGGATTGCGCCAAAAACTGGACGGCTTTGGCCACCCCCTCGGAACTATTGCCCGTTGCCACCAGCACCGGAACCTGATTTTCGGCAGTCGTTGTCAGCATCAGCACACCCACATCAGGTGGCAAGGTTCGCTGCTGTCCGTCTAACACGCTGCCCGACTGAATCGACAGGGGCAAATCCAATGTGGCTAAGTCCGGCTGCTCTTCCGGCGTACCAATAACAATCAGGCGTTCGCTGTCTTCTACTTCGCTGAGGGAGTTAATCAGGCGCGTGTCCAGCGATCGATACTCAGCAATTCGTCCGAGGGAAGTCTGGTAGCGGGTGGTCGTGGTGAGCCAGGATTCATCAATGGTTTGGGGCAGCAGATAAGCCACCTGATTTCCTTGAAGGCTGAGGGTGTCATAAACCGGGAAGGGATACCGACTAAAATCAAGGGCGATCGGCTGCGGTTCATAGTCGAAGACGATTTTGGAATCGGGGAGAATTTCTGTCCAAAGGGAGGGGTCGTAGGGATCTTGGGTGCAAGTGGGTGAATTATTTTGCAGCGCGGCAATCACCACTTCATTGTGATCTTGAATTAAGTTGACAGGCACATCAAAGGCGACACTGCCAATTTCCCCTTGAGGCTTATTGAGCGGGACGCTGCCCACACTGGTTCCGTTCATCAACACCGTCAGGTTAGAACGGCTGGCGTATAAAGCCGCAGAATGGCGAAACCGCAGCAGCACCTTCACCGATTCGGCTTCCCAATCACGGGGACGAGTAAACCGCAACCGAGCTTCATCATAAATACTCTGTAGCCGCAAACGGTTCCCCACCACGGGGCTACGATTAAACTCCAATACATACTGTCCCGGTTCAGAAGGGGCAACGGTGGGAGTTGTTGCTGAACGCGGTAGGGCAAACGTTTGGCTACGGGTAGGAGCAGGACTGGGGGAAGTTTCCACCTCTGAAGATTCAGGCGGAGATGACCCGTTTTGGGCTTGGACTAGAGAAACGGAACCAGCCAGAATGATGCTGCCCGTCAGCAAAAAGCACCCCAGTAGACGCGCCATTCGACCGATCGGGTTCGATCGCCGTTTACGGGTAGAGGATGCAGCCAGGTTAGGTTTACGAATGCGATGGTTCATGATCCAGGAACGAATATAGATAAAGGTTAAGATGCATTAACAGAACGAGTGATAGAACTGAACAGGTGGCAAGGAAACCAGCGAAGACAGCGAGCCTCGGTATGGAGAAATTCGTTAGGGGCAGCAGCAGGCAGTAAGCCAAACCAGGCAAGGTTCTGGGTGTAGTAGGCAGTGTCGTTGTCCCAAATTCCGTTGTTGTATACTGGCACCAGCTTTTGCTGATAAATTTGCTCTGCTACGTCTGGGTTTACCTGCTCAAAGGCATAGTGGAGCATGGCGTATTGGGATGTGGCTTCGTAATCAACGATCGCCGCTCCAGTCAGGTCAATTTGGGCCGGAATCTGCTGCTCGGTTTGCCAGAGTTCTTCCAGATACGAGAGGTGACGATGCAGGAAGCGATCGGCTTTTCGTTCTTGAAACCAGGCTGCATCCCAGGCAATTCGCCACCAAACTCGATAGGCATCAAATCCATACCGAGTGATGAGAGGATGAGTAGCAGGCAAGGGCTGAAACCGCCCATTCCGGGGATTAATGGCAACCCAATCACTGGGCAACCCCACTTCCGACAGGGCCGCATCCTGAGCCAAGGCATCATAGCTACTGTTGACGAGCCGCATCCAGCGATGATCAGGGTCAACCTGGGCAAACAGGCGGAAGGCATAGGGCGCAAAGTAGGACGGGTTCAAAATATAGCCATCATCGTCATTCCAGAAGGCTTCCTTGGGGCCAGGAATGAAGTATTGCCTGCGGCGAATCGTTCCGGTAGAAAGTTCCCACAGGTCGTTTAGCTTTTCCCGTGCCAAATCGAGATATTGGGAACAGTCCCACCGTCGGGCAGCTAAAATCAGCGCGTAGGCAGCATCCAAATCAGCATCGCTGGCAAAGTTTTCATCCAAAATCCGCCATTCTCCGCTGGAATGTTGTCCCCATTTCCACGCCCAGAGCGAGTCGGTTGGTGCGCCAGCTTCATCTCTGCGACGGAGGTTATTTTCTGCCCAGGTAAACGTCCGATCGAAGGTATCTGGGTCGTTAATCATCACGGCCCGCAACATGGCATAGGCCTGTCCTTCTGACACCGTGCGATCGTTGTCTTCCCGATCGATAACGCGACCATCACCTTGAATAAACCGATTTCGGTAAGCTATCCAGCTTTCTACAAGAATGGCTAAATTCTCCGGGGATATTTCAGAAGATGCGACTGATGGAAGGGAGAGAGCTACCGACCCAGCGTTACTTCGACAGGCAGAGAGATTGTTTAAATCGGGGCTAGCTGAATCGGAATTGCTCACATTAGGGCGATCGACTTGAACCTGATGAGGGCTGCTTGGACTGTACCCTGGCGAACGGTTATTTGCGGAATGATCGGCTGCCAAAACAGGATTGATCAAAATCGACATCAACGCGGCAAAACTGCTGATAAAACCCAACCATAGCCGCTGTTTGGTGCGGTTTTGGACAATCGATCGACTTAGACGAAGCAACAGTTTAGTCATATTCGCTGGCTGTAGGAGTATTTGCACCGTTAGAATCTGAAATTGCTAAAAACGTTCCCATTCTGGTTGAAAGCCACGTCGTCTTAACAGGTCGCCTTGCAGTTGCCGAATTCGGGTATCTACCCTCGGATCAGACAGTCCCGCTTCGGTTTGCAGGGTTTGCACTTCCCGCAGTTGTTCCAAAGCGGCGATCGGCTGATCTTGGGCAGCACTCAGTTCGGCCAACACACGACGAGTTTCCAGATCATTTGGTCTGAGGGACAGCACCCTAGTAAAGAGATCGGTCGCTTCAGAATAGCGTTGTTGCTGAAACCGCACCCCCCCTAAAGCCGAAAGCGCGTCTGGATTATCAGGTTGCTGAGCCAGGATCGTTTCATAGGACTGTCCAGCCAATTCCAAATCGCCGATCGTTTGGGCAAATTCTCCCTGCACATAGTACACATTTAAGTTTTCTGGATCACGAACCACTAACTCGTTCACACGACGACGGGCTTCATCCGGATCACGAACCGCCAACACCTGCACCAAACGACGATTGATGGCCAAATTATCGGGTTCCAGGGTCAGCAGGGCCAGATAAAGTGGCTGGCGATCGACACTGGCAGGCAGTACACCCGCCAAATTAAATACCTCTGGAGGTGGCTCGGTGACAGGTTCAGCACGTTGCCAGCGATCGAGAACCGATTCGGCTTCAGAACGGGAAATTTGCTGCGTTTGGTAGGCAATACTGGCTTTACCAAGCTGACTCACTAAATCCTCTGGATTCGCGGCCAGCAGTTGGTCATAAATTGCTAAGGCATCGTTTAACTGTCCCTGCGCCAACCGAATCCCTGCCAGACCTCGCAAAGCATTTGTGACGATCGCCGGACGAGGATTCGCAGCCAAAATTGCTTCATAGCGTTGGGCACTCGTATTTAAATTGCCCTCCCGGCGATCGATTTCTGCTAGCAGTAGTTCTGGGGCAAAGTCCTGAGAGCCGATCGGGGTTGCACTGTATGCCCTGAGAGCCTGCCGAGCGTTGGTAAAATTACCCTGCTGCAAATAGATTTGTGCCAGCCGAAACTGAAGGAACGGCACATCCACGTCAGATTGTAGTAAAGTCTGGTAAGTTGGCAACAAGTCTGGGGCAGGTGGATCAACTCGGATCAATGCCTGAGCTAAAAGTCGCTTTTCGCTTTTCGCTGTTGGCAACGTTTGTAAAACAGCTTGCAATTGTTCGTATAATTCTGTTCTTGAAATCTGCCCAATTTGATTCGCCACCACTAGCTGTTTGATCTGCAAACTCTGATTCTCAGGCTGTTCTGAAATCAGAGCTTGATACATCATTAAGGCTTGCGGCTGCGTCATCGGAAATTCACTCAACACATCGGCAATTTCCGTTCGTAATCCAGGGGAAGGGTTGGGAGTTTGTTCGAGTATCTGCCGATACAGTGTGACGGCTTCTGCATAGATATTCAAATCATCCTCTGCCCGTCCGATCGCACTCAACGCTCGCGCCAAAGGCAAGGTGGCACTGGCTCCCCGCAACGGTTCCAGAGTGGTTAAAGCTGCATCTAACTGATTATTTCGCTGATAGGCGGTGGCCAACGTGGTGCGAATTTGAATCGCTGTTTCATCCAGCCTTGGTAAGGTAGCCAGCCGACTGCTCAAAACTTGAATGGCGCGATCCGCACGGCCCGTTTCCTGGAGGGCCAACCCATAGGCGGATACTTGATTGGTGGGAATCGTGGGGTTGGTTCTGAGATATGCTTCAAATAAAGCTAAACCCTGCGGATAGTTGCCGCTGTAGGTGTAAACTTCTGCCGCACCGAGGATGCGATCGGGGGTTGGCTCAGCCGCGAGAACCACTTCATAATCGGCAATGGCTTCAGCAAACTGCCCCTGATAGCCATACAGCAAAGCTCGCTGCGATCGGGCTTCCAGGTTAGATGCATCTGATTCCAGCAAAGTCGTTAGGGCTGAAATTCCTGCCTGCTGCCATTCAGAACGATAGCCGCCCAATTCTCC
>PVWD01000527.1 GCA_003003615.1 filamentous cyanobacterium CCP2
CAACTTGAGCCAACGTGAAGGAACGTCCGCCCCAAACCAAACACACCTCAATCAGGCAAAATTGATCCCACAGCATAAGTAGCTAGCCGGAATTAAACTTAAAACGCTCCAGTGTGTATTGACCTTTGACACTACGTGTTTCCATGCCATTCATCATAGCGAGAGCTAAATCATATTCATCTTCAAACATTCGACCTGCAATTTCGTGTGTTTTCAGTTGATGCCATTCCTCCTCAATCCGATTCATTTCAGAACAATACTTTGGTAGGAAGAATAGGAACAATCCTTGTTCTTGCCAACGTTGCCACTGTTGCTGAGTCAGTTGACTAGTGTGCAACGAACCGTTGTCCTGGACAACGACCGTCAATCGACCTGTTTGAGCCAGGGTTTGAGCCGCCTTGTTCGCCACCCAGTCTATTACTTTGATGTACGTTGGACTCTTGAAACTGCCGCAAACAAGCGCATAGTCAAAGCGTTGGTCGGGTTGCCAAAGTCCTAAAATGCTAATCCGTCTGCCGCGTCGCTCGCTCTGCTCCAATCGCTTCTGCTCTCCAATTCGACTGTAGCTATAGCTGACTGGACGCCACAAACAACACCCGGACTCGTCAAGGTATTTTAAGTCAATGTAGCCCTCTTCTGCCGCTAACTTGAGCGTATCAAGGTCAGCTTGTTTGAGCCGCTTTTGTTCAGGGTCTTGTTTGCCTCGGTGGGAGTGTCGGGTTCGTTTCCAGCGAAAGCCCTTTTTTGCAGAATATGCCGCAGTCGTCGGGCACTCAGCTTGACCTGACGCTCGGAACTCAACTTCTCGGCTAACTGGCAACTGGTGTAGGTGCGCGGGTCTTGCTCTATCCATTGCTCGACCGCCGCCAAATCTTCTTCTTGCCAATGCCGTTTGGCTCCTCGTCCAACTGCTTCCCATAACCCGCCCAGTCCATTTTCTTCCCAGCGTCGCAGCGTTGCTCGAACTGTCTGTTCGTGACACTCAAAAATTTCAGCAATTGCTGGCACCGTCCATCCTTGAGCATTAAGTCGAATCATGTGAGCGCGATCGCGCGTTCGCTGCGATACCGTAGTCGCAAGTCGTAACTCGGCTAATGTCCGGTCCTCTTCAGAGTCCAAAATTAGATGAATTGGAGCAGGCATAAAGGGGTGGGTGGAATAGATTTACAGAGGTCTCCCTATCTTATATTTAATTGCGGCCGACTACTTAGAGACTCAGATGATGTTTGGCTCTGGATACCGTTACATAAAAGGACTCCCGGTTCGTAGTGCTACCATCGACCAGGGCGAAAACTCGATCGGCGGTCTTCCCCTGGCTGCTGTAGGTGGTGCTGACCCAGGCATAATCGAGGTACTGCCTGCCGCTGAGGTTAATCTCCATCGTCTTCCCCTCGCTGTCGGTAATCTGAGCTATCCCATCTGGAGCAATGTGATTCACGATAAAGGTTTGCCCGTTGCGAATTCCGGCATCTCGGTTGTTCTTTGTCCAACGCAGCCGATCGCCTGCCGCTACTTGAAGTGGCTGTGCCTCATAAACACTCTTCTTTCGACACTGAGCCGGATTGATTGTCAAAATCTGCCCCATTGGAGTTTCAAGTGTGAGCTGATTGGTCGATCGATCTTGAGCAAGAACCGTGTACTGCTGAGCTTTGACTAATCCTTGTCGCTTGTAATCCTGGTGAGGAACTAGAACATTCCCCAGTTCATACACACTGGTATAACAACTTTGAATCGTAGTCAAATTTCTCGGGCGCAATCCCATCAGGGTAAAAACATCTCTGCTTAACGTTCCTTCAGCTTGTAACCGTTCGCGAATCCGCTGGGTCAATTCCAATCGTTGTTGATTCGTTCCTGACAACAGTAAAGTTCGGCTTCGCTCTTGCAGCGACAGCTTGAGGTAATCATCAACCAGTTTCTTTAACTGCTGCTCCCAATCCTGAATCTCTTGGATACAACCTACTTGATCCAACGCTTGAATTCCCTCAACTACCTTATCTTGAGCAATCAAAGCAACAGCAGTTTTAAGTTCCTGCGT
>PVWD01000213.1 GCA_003003615.1 filamentous cyanobacterium CCP2
ATAAAAGGTGGCACAACCAAGGCAACTACAACAAACAGCACCGCCACTACAATCCCGATACTGAGGCACACCGCCTGGAGCCGGGAGAGCCGTCGCCGTTGAAATCGCCAAACCAGTTGATTCAGTGCAGTGGCTAAAATGACGGCTGTAAAAATTAGCAGCAGCAGTTGTCGAAGTTGCCATATTACATAAAGGCTGATGACAAACGCAATCAACCCAATCCACTGGCTAAATTTCATCCACCCATCCCCCCCAACTAAGCTTGAACTCGTTAGGGATCTGGCTTAGATGCAGCCACATTCCCCCGACGACACTCCATATGCCCTATCTCTACACCAAAATTAGGCTGGTAGGGAGCTTTCAACGGGAAAATCTGCCTATTGGGAGACGAGGCTGCTTTATCCGATGTCCTAAAACCGATCGCCTGGGCAAGTTGGGCAATTCCCGTTTGAATTTGAGTGGGGTTGAGTTCGCCGTAGCCAAAAATCAGTTCATGGCGATCGGCTGGAAACAAATAATGGGGTTGAGCCAGCAACACGCCAACGCCCGCCTGAGCAGCAAATTGGACGATTTCTGCATCGCTTAAGTTAGTTCGTAAGCGCACCATTAAATGTAGTCCCGCTTTTTCACCCAGAATGGTAATCTGTTCGCCGAAATGCATTCGTAAGGCTTGCACTAAAACTTGTCGATTTTGGTCATAGTACGATCGCATTTTACGAATGTGGCTTTCCAAATGTCCTTCTGTAATGAAGTCCGTTAGCACCATTTGATCCAGAATTGGCAAATGTCGATCGCTTAACCACTTTGCCTGAACCGCAACGGAAACGAGATTAGGCGGCAACACCAAATAGCCGATTCGCAACGAAGGAAACAGCACCTTAGAAAAAGTGCCAATGTAAATGACGGACTGCCCCTGGCTCAAGCCTTGCAACGCTGGAATCGGTCGATCGCCGTAGCGATATTCACTGTCATAATCATCTTCTAAAATTAGGGCATTCTGCTGGTTTGCCCATGCCAACAGTTCTAACCGTCTCGGCAAAGATAAGGTGGCTCCTGTCGGAAACTGATGGGACGGAGTGACGTAAACTAAGCGAATCGGTTTGTTCTCCTGTTTAGTCAACCTTTCGACCTGTAAGCCAAACTCATCAACAGGTACAGGCAACAGCTTAGCTCCATGACTGAGAAAAATCCGTCGCGCACTCAAATAACTTGGATCTTCCAGGGCGATCGTGTCTCCCGGTTCAATCAATAGCCGCATCATCAAATCCAGAGCTTGTTGCGTTCCGTTGGTGATAACCACTTGCTCTGGGGTACACTGCACGGCGCGGGCCCGGTTCAGGTATTGGGCAATGGCTTCTCGGAGTGGCTGATATCCTTGCATATCGGTGGCATAGTCCATCCAACCCGTTGTACGACTCTGGCGGGAAAGCAATCTGCGCCAAAGTTTGAGAGGAAACCGATCGAAGGCAGGTCTACCATAGCGAAAGCAAATCGGCTGATCCGGCTCTTTTAACAGTTGAAAAGGGGCTTGGGCCAAATCGTTGCCATATTGGGAAAGGGGAATGGGTGGATAAGGTTGCTTGGCTAGGGGTTGAATGGGGGTTGAATGCAGCAATTCGTCTGGCAGTTGCGAACACACATAAGTTCCTGAGCCGCGCATTGTTTCCAAATATCCCTCACTCAGCAACCGATCGTAACTTTGAGTCACCGTCGTCCGAGAAATGCCCAAGGATTTTGCCAGCGATCGACTAGAGGGAATGCGCTGTTGGGGTAGGAGCCGCCCGGTGAGAATCGATCGTCTGAGTTCATCATAAAGCTGCTGATGCAGGGGAATTGCGGCGTTGGGGTCGAGGGATAGGGTGAAGTCCATTGAATGGGGAAGTATGGAAGTTAAGTGAATAATCGGGGAATCCGTAGCGCAGGCATCTTGCCTGCCACAGACCGATCGACCGATCGCAATGACCCAATTTAATTTTTAACCTCCATCAATGGGTCTGAGCGATTAATCTGCAATGGATTGCAGGGCGAGTGGGAACGGTGGTGCAAGATGTGAGGAATGGGAAATGGGAAATGGGAAGTGGAATGGGTAAAGTGGACTGATGTTATTGTACGAAATTGGCTCTTGTTGTAGTCCAATTCAGTGAATTAGGCTAATGGCTGCCGCACTCAATTCGCCTATGATGACTCAAACTTCTATACAGATCAGGGTTGCTTCTTCGGATGAGGATATGCTTCTTGCCGAACAGTTTTACCAAATGTGGCGAGATCTAGATGTTCCAGCAACCGCGATCGATCCGGATTGGTGCTCTATCGTTTGTCAGTTCATTACTCAGGCTCGCCAAACGTTGAAATATCAAGCTTTTATTGCCGAAGTTGATTCTGAGGACGATCGACTCATTGTGGGGTCAACCAGTTGTCAACTTCATGCTGGGCTATATCCCAATGTTCTGTGTTCCCCTTATCGGCAATATGGCTACATTTGGGGCGTATACGTTGAGCCTGCCTACCGCAAACAAGGCATCGCCACCCAACTCACGGCTAAAACGATCGCCTATCTCCAATCGATCGGCTGTACTCATGCCATTTTGAATGCGTCTCCCTTGGGGCAACCTGTTTACGAGCGATTGGGGTTTGTGAAAAGTAACATGATGCAGTTGAAGTTGGGGAGCGGGGAGTAGGGTAGGGGCGAATCGCGATTCACCCGTACAAAGAGTGGGGAGTGGGAAACAAGAAATGAATGGAGAAAGTATAGAATTAGAGGATGAAACGATAATGTTTAAGAATGAAGTAGAATCAGAAAAAATAGAGAAAACAGAACGATCGCAGATTAAGCGATTACCCCAAAGAGGTGAATACGATCGTCAAGAAATTTACCAGATTTTAGATGAAGGTCTGATCTGCCATGTGGGTTTTGGAGTGAATGGGCAACCGTTTGTGATTCCAACTGCCTACGGAAGAGTGGACGATCGGCTTTATATTCATGGTTCACCAGCTAGCCGAATGCTGCGCACCCTAAAAACAGGAATCGAAGTTTGCGTAACAGTGACATTATTAGATGGCTTAGTACTGGCGCGATCGGCGTTTCACCATTCTATGAATTATCGATCGGTGGTGGTGTTTGGTACAGCGAGTTTGGTCGAAAGGGAGGAAGAAAAATGGGAAGCCCTGAAAGCCTTTACAGAACATATTATTCCGGGTCGTTGGGCGGAGGTACGGCAACCCACTCATCAGGAAGTTACCGGAACGTTAGTACTCTCCCTGCCTTTAACAGAAGCCTCCGCTAAAATGCGATCGGGTGCTCCTAGCGATGATGAAGCCGACTATGCCTTACCCGTTTGGGCAGGTGAATTACCGCTAAAGATGACTCCACTCCCCCCAATTGCTGATCCCCGTTTGGCTCCAAATACCCCCTTGCCGGATTATGTGCAAGGCTATGGGCGATCGTCTAATTGAGATGCTTAAGATGGTGGCAAGTCAGATTCTTTGCTATTCAGATTTTTGTTTGTGTCCTATGAGACTATCTGCAACCATAACCTACTGTTTAGAATGAGGAAAACTTGAGCAAAACGCTTTGCTCCTGAGTCGTTCGGATTCTTGATTTAAATTCAAATTTCCTTTTTCCAGAGGTTACATCCTCAGAGGTTGCATACCATGAACACAATGTTACTCAAAGTCTTGTTAGGCATTCTTTTACCTCCAGTTGGCGTGTTTTTGACCTATGGAGTCAGCACGACGCTGATCATCAATGTTGTACTGACAATTTTGGGTTGGGTTCCGGGCAGCATTCATGCCGTATGGGCCATTCTCAAACAGGCTGAACTCGGCAAGCAGCAAGCCGAAAACCCAACTCAACCCAACTAGGAGGCACACTTGGAAACCTTGAACCATATTGTTGGGTTAGAACCGTTCCTGGAAATTCTGTTGGCAATTAGTCTTAGCGTGGCAACGGGGTTTAGGGTGTTTGTTCCCTTGGCGGTTCTGAGTGCGGCGGCAGTCTATGGGCAGCTTGACTATCCCACCGAATTTGATTGGATAGAGTCTCCCCAAGCGTTGATTGTACTGTCGATCGCCTGCCTGCTTGAAATTGGAGGCTACTACATTCCCTGGTTTGATAACGCGCTAGACACCCTTTCAACTCCGGCTGCTGTCCTGGCCGGAACGATCGTCGCTGCCTCAGTAACACCAGATCTCAACCCGATCGCCCAATGGACTTTGGCCCTGGTGGCAGGCGGAGGAACCGCAGGACTCACGAAGGGCCTGACTGCAATCTTGCGGGGCACTTCCACAGCAGCATCCGGCGGGTTAACAAACCCCATTTTGGCGACGATTGAACTGGTTGTGGCAGTGGGTCTATCGGTATTGGCGATCGCCGTTCCCGTCCTAGCGGGGCTGTTGGTCATTGGCATTTTGGTGTTTGCCATCCTGAAACTGCGGCAATTTTTTGCTAAAGAACAGCCTTTTGCCAAAGAACAGCCAACCCAACCCGACGAAACTGCTTCGACGTAGATCAAGTTCGCATTGATCAATTTTGATTGATCAATCAGATCAGCTAATTGCATTCAGCAACCAACACCCCTTCCGCGTTACCGCCCAAATCCTTGACCTGGCGTAGCAGTTGTCCAGACGACCAATTCACCGTTTTGCCCACCCATCGCTAACATTTTGCCTTGAGGATGCCATCGTAAACAGGAACCCTTTGGAGCATCTTCCAGAATTTGCACAGCCTTGGCGTTTTGCCATAAACCCAGCTTCCCATCCGTTGAAGCGGAAGCAAACAACAGCGAATTGGGCTGAAAACCGATCGCCTGCACCACGTCCTGATGTAAGTCCAGCACTTTCGCTGTCCATCCCAGTTGCTCATCCTCAGCTTTTTCCCACAGGACGATCGCTTCACCGCTAATGGATGTCAGCAACGGGGCACCGCTTTTTGTGGTTAAATCTGACCAAGCCAACTGCCGAACTTTACCCGGAAAGCCCTGCATTTGCCAGGGATACGGATTACTCCACTCCCATACAATCAACGTCCGATCGAGGTTGCCAGAAGCCAAATATTGCCCATCCGCCGACCAAGTAATCGCCACACTTGCCGCAGCCAGTTCCCGCACCTCTGGTTCCGCATCCCAATCATCACGGCTCCAGGCTTTAACCCCCCCTTGCCCACCTACCGCTAAGTACGTCCCTTTCGGATGCCAGTCCAGATCTAGCACTGAAGAATGTTCAAAATGGAGCGTAGTGACAACGTCCTGAGTAATCGCATCCCAAACTTGTGCATACCGACCCAAGCTGAACGCCAATTCATTCTGTTGCGGATGCCACTGCAGCCGATCGATCCAAACGCGAGGATATTCCAGCGCGGCAACGGGTTGAAAGGTGCCTTGAGCAGGCTGCATCTGCCAAATATACACAGTGCCGGACTGCCCTCCTGCTGCCACAAACTGACCATCTGCCGAAAAAGCCAGACCGTCCATCGACTGTTGAGATTCTGCCTGGAACTGTAGCACTGGCTGCCGTGAGGATGCAGACCACACAATCAGTTCCCCCACAGCAGAGGTTGCCGCCAAAAGTTGCCCGTTGGCAGACCAGTCCACTGCCGTAACGTAATCACCCAATGTCTCTTGCCAAAAGAGTTCCAGGCGAGTTTGTTTCACCGCTGCCATTCTTTTATCCTCATAACAAGCAAGCACGGAAGCTTTCTCTGAGCGAGGCTTCATCTAAATTTCGACCAATGAAAACGAGTTCATTTTTACGTTCTTCACCGGGCTTCCAGGGGCGATCGTTGATGCCGCTAAACAGCATATGTACACCCTGAAAAACATAGCGCGAATCATCTCCAGCAATATTCAGAATTCCCTTCATCCGAAAGATATCCGGCCCCTGGTTTCGCAGTAAGTCGCTAATCCAAATATTCAACTTTTCCAGGTCTAATTCACCTTTTTCCACTAGCGCGATCGAATACACAGTTTCATCGTGTTCATGGGCAGTTTCATTGAGAAATTCTGGGTCGATCGTCAAGGCTCGATTCAGGTCAAATGCATTCACTCCCAGAATCGCGTTCATCTCAACCTGGGCATCCTGAGTTCGGTAAATTTTCGCCATCACATTCATCGATCGAATGCGGCGTTCCAGTTCATCGAGTTCTTCGGGTTCTACAAGATCCGTTTTGTTCAGTAGAATCACATCGGCAAAGGCAATTTGCTCTTGGGCTTCGTCGGCTTCCCAGTGTTGCCAAATATGTTTTGCATCAACAACGGTAACAACAGCATCCAGGGCCGTTTGCGACTGCATATCTTCGTCTACAAAAAAAGTCTGGATCACAGGGGCCGGATCAGCCAATCCGGTTGTTTCAATCACCAAATGGTCAAACTTATCCCGACGGCGCATCAAGTTACCAATAATCCGGATCAAGTCTCCGCGAACCGTGCAGCAGATGCAGCCATTGTTCATTTCAAAGATTTCTTCATCTGCATCCACCACAAGCTGATTGTCAATACCGACCTCGCCAAACTCATTCACAATCACAGCAACCTTTTTGCCGTGTTCATGGGTCAGGATACGATTGAGCAATGTCGTTTTGCCTGCCCCCAAATAGCCCGTCAGCACGGTAATTGGCACAATCTCTTTTTGTTCAGCCGCAACCATAAACCCCTACCCATCCTAAAACGATAATCATTATCGGTACACGCCAACCATTCTACCAGCAGCAAGTTTAACCAACGCGAAACTACATTTTTAAGTTTGATCATCTCAACTTTCATCACCCAATTCCACTGCCTCAAGGTGTTGCGCTTTCAACGCTTACGATTCATGAGTGAACAAAACGATTCCTGCCAGCCCACAATTAAACAGCGACAACGCCATGAGAACGAGAAGTCTTTGCTCCGCCATCAAATTTGGGAAAAGCAGAATCATAAAGATAGCTTTGCCCCAACGTTGTACTCAAACCAGCGATTAGGGTGACTAATATCCGCATTACTGTTCGATGGAAACAAAACAGGAGTAATACTAATTCTCCTATGTTGGTGGATATGAGGGTGTATCCCAATTTTGTATTTACATTGCAAATATCTCTGGGACAATCGGTATCGGACAACTTGGAGCAAGCGGAAACGAAGCACGACTAGAGTAAAAACATTGGCCCCTGGGGTCAAAGAGTAACCCCTGACTCGCTCTATTCAAACAATTAGTATTTTTTGGGTATGAACCTTTGACGATAACCGAGCAGAATTTACTTTAACCTCTCCCAACAGGTTAGTATAGGTTGAAGTTTATGTGGCGATCGATGCAGGATAAGCCTTATGATACTAACGGTTGGCGCATCTCTTCAGCACAGCAAATATGAGATTCAGGACATTTTGAACCTGAGCGGTATGGGTGCCACCTATAAGGCAACCCACGCCTACCTTGATCAACCCGTTATCCTGCAAACCTTTAACGAAGTTGCTCAACAACGCAGCGATTTTGAACAACTCAAGCAGCAATTTAAGCAAACAGTGCAGTCCCTTGCCAAACAGCCTGCCCCCGCAATCCGCATTTTGGACTGCTTTGAGGAAAATACGCTGCCCTTTGTTGTGCTGCCTTTTGTCCCAAATCAGCCCTCACCCAAGCTCAATGATTGGTTTTCTGTTGCCTCGCCTCAAACCGCATCTGCAAGCATGACAGCTACCCCGGATGATGCTTTTTTAGAGGCTGCATTGGATGTGGAAACAGCAACGGCGAGCACAGCAACGGCGAGCACAGCAACGGCGACTTCTATGCTTGTGGCAACACCCCCCGTGGCGGAAGCAACCACAGCGACAAGTCCAGCACAACCACTAACAGGAAATAAACCCCGATCGCATCAATCCCGGCTTTACACTTCTGCTAAACGGCGACTGCCCTCCGCCCTAGTGGTAGCTTCCCTCATCGGTGGGTTTGTTGGGGCAGGAATGGGGCTTGCCCTCCGTATTGCCGCATTGCCCCAGGAAAACGGTAAAGCTGCCTTGAGCTTTTTTGACAGAGATCAGAATTTTCCACCAGGGAAGCTGGCCCATTCGTGAACGGGCCGTTTACATTCCGGAACCCGCCGTTGAGCAGCCGCTCTACCGCACCACTCCCTTCTCGGAATACACCGCTCCCATCCAAACGCTGCCCTCAGAGAGCTATCAGCCCTACCTACCGCCCACCTCCCCGGAGGAGACTGATCCCTACGCTGAGGAACCCAGCGAACCCACAACTACCCTGCCCTCTGACACTGCTCCCAAGTCCTCCGTGGAACTACCACCTGACGTAGATTCTCTCTACACCGATGAGTGGATTCCCTCGATCGAGTCTCTACCACCAGACGTTTACACCGCTCCCGTTGAGCCACTTCCCAACGATTCCATTCTTCCTCCCCAATCCAACCGCCCATTCCCCCCTCCTTCCAAGAAGCGAGCATCATCTGGCTCTCTGCGTATTGTCAATCAGTAAAAGTGAAGGCAAACCAGCCTTTCTAGAAAGCGGCTTTCGTAACAGGCTTAGCAAGACTAGGCTAGAATCTAAGCTACTGGGTGAAACACCCTGCTCGTACCTTACTTGTCCGCCAACCTTTAGCTGAATGGCAACTTCTGAACGTTCTTCGTCTCAATCCCTAGATCATCCCCATGCTGTTAGCAACACTGAGCAAGCTCCAGTGACCCATCCTCATGCGGCTCATTCCCATGCTGATGCTTCTCTTCCCGCCAGCGAGGAGGCAGTACACCATCCACACATTCACAGCGAAGAATCGCTCCGCCGCATTGTGAACCGGCTATCTCGCGTTGAGGGACACATTCGGGGCATCAAAATGATGGTGCAGGAAAGCCGTCCCTGTCCGGATGTGCTAATTCAGCTTGCAGCCGTTCGTGGGGCGATCGATCGCGTTTCCCGCATGATTTTAGATGAACACTTGACGGAATGCGTGGCGCGGGCAGCCAAAGAAGGAAAGATTGAGGAAGAAATTGAAGAATTGAAAGCGGCCCTCGATCGGTTTTTGCCGTAGGAGAGGGGGGATTTTGCATCTCTATTCCCTCAAAACCCTCCAATATAATGAAATGTGGATTCACAACTTCCAGGTGGCATGGCGACAGAAACTCAAACCGAACTTACAGCAGCCGTAGAGAAACGTCGGAACTTTGCGATCATTTCTCACCCGGATGCCGGAAAAACAACTTTAACCGAGAAGCTCCTGCTCTACGGTGGAGCCATTCATGAGGCGGGTGCGGTCAAAGCCAGACGGGCCCAACGCCACGCCACCTCTGACTGGATGGCAATGGAGCAACAGCGAGGCATTTCCATTACCTCCACAGTGCTGCAATTTCTGTATAGCGGCTACTGGATTAATTTGCTGGACACCCCTGGCCACCAGGATTTTAGTGAAGACACCTACCGGACGCTGGCCGCCGCCGATAATGCAGTGATGCTAGAGGATGCAGCCAAAGGTTTAGAACCGCAAACTCGTAAGCTGTTTGAAGTTTGCCGAATGCGGGCTTTGCCTATTTTTACCTTTTTCAACAAGCTCGATCGCCCCGGACGTGACCCTTTCGAGTTATTAGATGAGATTGAACAAGAACTAGACTTACAAACCTATGCGGTGAATTGGCCGATCGGTATGGGCGATCGGTTTAAGGGTGTGTTCGATCGGCGTAAACGACAAATCCATTTATTTGAACGGTCAGCCCACGGCAGCCGCACTGCCCAAGATACGGTGATAGATCTAGGCGATCCCCGCATTGAGGAACTGCTAGAAGAAGACCTTTATTACCAACTCAAGGAAGACTTAGAAGTTTTAGAAGAAGCTGGAGCCGCCTTTGATCTGGAAAAAGTGCATCAAGGACAGCAAACTCCAGTATTTTTTGGCAGCGCCATGACCAACTTTGGGGTACAGCTATTTCTGGACTCATTTTTAGACTATGCCCTGAAGCCCAGCCCCCGACGCAGCACCCTGGGAGATATTGAGCCGTCCTATCCTGACTTTTCCGGGTTTGTCTTCAAGCTCCAGGCCAACATGGATCCTAAACATCGCGATCGCATTGCGTTCATCCGGGTTTGCTCTGGCAGGTTTGAAAAAGACATGACCGTTAACCATGCCCGATCGGGAAAGGTCGTGCGGCTATCTCACCCACAAAAGCTGTTTGGACAAGACCGCGAATCGCTGGCAGAAGCCTACCCTGGTGATGTGATTGGTTTAAATAACCCTGGCGTGTTTGCGATCGGCGACACCATTTATAACGGCAAACGGCTTGAGTATGAGGGCATTCCCATGTTCTCCCCAGAGCTATTTGCCTACCTAAAAAACCCCAATCCTTCCAAGTTCAAGCAATTCCGTAAAGGAGTCAGCGAACTTCGAGAAGAGGGAGCCGTGCAAATTATGTATTCGGTGGATGAATCCAGGCGCGATCCCATCCTGGCAGCCGTTGGACAGTTGCAGTTTGAAGTAGTGCAGTTTCGGTTGCTGAATGAGTATGGTGTGGAGACGCTGCTTGATCCCTTACCGTTTAGCGTGGCGCGTTGGGCAGAGGGTGGCTGGGAAGCCTTGCAAAAGGTGGGCCGCCTGTTTAACACGGTCACGGTTAAGGATAGCTGGGGTCGCCCCGTGCTGCTGTTTCGCAATGAATGGAACTGTCAGCAGGTGGAGGGAGAGCATCCAGAGTTAAAGCTGAAGTCTGTGGCCCCTGTTGTCTCTGGGCAAGAGCCAGAATCCCTTTAGTACCTGCTGCCTGCTGATTCTGGTAAATAAATTCAAAGCAGTGGATATTTCACCACTGCCTCACCCACACTATTTATAATCCGATCCCACGAAAAACTCTTCTCTAGCCGTAAACTTTTCTAGCCTTTAACCTTAGAAACTAAGTGCTGCTCTCAGGTCGTCTTCAATGTTCGATCGAACCCAGCGAGAGGTTAAATCTTCCACAATGATGTCTTGGCTCTCAACGACACTGCTCGACAAACGGACTTTTAGCGTTGGCATATAGTTTCCATCAACGAGCCGCCGTCCATATCCGATTACCGTTCCAGAGTACCGAAACATCCTATGCAGCACATAGTCTTCTGTTCTGAACATGGTTCTAGCTCCTAGCGTGTCCGGTGTATTCACTTGTTGTAATCTGCTTGCTCAGTTTTTACTAGAGGAACAAACAACCCTCCCGATTGGCAATCTTGCCCCACAAGATGAGCTTTAACCGTGTCGATCAATACATTCACATCAACTGGTTTAATCAAATAAGCTTTCGCTCCTAGCAACATTCCTTTGCTAGCATAATCTGACTGTGCTTCACCTGAACAAAAAATAAATGGAATGTTGGCTGTTTTTGAGCTCTGACGCAAGCATTTCAGCACTTCATATCCGTTCATTCCTGGTAGGTTAATATCAGAAACGATTAAGTCTGGCATTAACTCTTCCGCCATCCACAAACCAATTTTGCCATCACTCGCCAAAAGCACCTGAAAGCCCTTAAGCTGCAACGCTTCGTAGAAGATAACTT
>PVWD01000528.1 GCA_003003615.1 filamentous cyanobacterium CCP2
TTCGAGACCCCCTTGTAAACTTAATGGGGAAAACTACAAAATTGAACTCATTCCATAATGGCTGGAAAAAAGCTTTCCCGGCATGCTAAATAGTGGTGAGGCAACTGCTGTTTATCCGTTATGCTTAATCCAAACTGCCTCAAAAGATCTATTACAACCCTTCTCAAATCAAAAATTCGATTTGGGAAGCGAAGGAATTGCCCTAGTTGGATGTGGCAGTCTTGGCTCTAAAATCGCTATCCATATGGCTCGTTCTGGACATGCGCCTGGACGGGTAATCGATAAGGGTTATCTTAGCCCTCATAATGCAGCCAGACATGCTTTGCTGCCAGAGACAAATACGATGCAACTAGGCTGGCAGCGTCAAAAAGCTAACGCTCTCGCTTCAGCAATTCGCTCTCTAAATCAGGAGACCAAAGAGTTTCATGCAGATGCTTCTTTGGTTACTCACAATTCAGAACTTAGAAAACAGCTGTTTCCTAATAAAGTCAGAACCATTATCAATGCCACTGCATCAGTTACCGTCCGAGAAGCACTCGCCCAATTACCGACTAACAAGCTAGCAGCCAGAGTTATCGAAACATCTCTCTTTGCGAACGGGAAGCTCGGTTTTCTGTCATATGAAGGAGCAAATCGCAACCCTAATACTCTAGATTTAATAACTTTCGCATACCAGTTAATGCATGATGAATTAGATTTGAGAGAACTGGTTCTCGAAAAACTAGAAGAAGGCCAATACCAATCGACAGGCCAAGGTTGCGGTTCATTGACAATGCGCATTGCCGATAGCTTGATATCCCTGCACGCTGCTTCAATGACTCAGGGAATTACTTCTCTTCTTGAAAATTTTTCAGAAAGTTCCGGTTGTTTATCATTAGGCCGACTTGCCGGTGATGGTATGTCTTTGAAGTGGCAAACCTACAAAGTTTCCCCTAGCCAGATTGTTCAAATAGAAAATGCTCCAAATTGGCAAGTTCGTGTTGCTGATCATATCCATCAAAAAATTATTGCTGAATGTGCCTATTTTCCAAACGTAGAAACGGGTGGCGTTATTATCGGACGAATTTCATACTGTTCTCAAAGCTTTTTAGTCACCGATATCATACCTGCACCCAAAGATTCTGAGAGGACACCAGATCAATTTATCTTGGGGATTCAAGGTATTACTGAGGCGATTGCACAGTACGAAAAGAACTCTAATGGTACGCTACCCTGCCTCGGCACCTGGCATAGCCACCTGTACCATTCAGACCCCTCAGGGGAAGACTATAAAGTAGCGGCTGTTCTTGCCAAATCACGGAAAATACCATTTGCTATGCTGATACATACACCAGGAGGCTATAAAGCTATTTTGGCTGATAAGGAGTATTTGAAGGATGAGCACTGAGAAAACACTAAAGCATGAGAATCTGCGATACGTTCGGGCTTACACCACTCTGATAGCCGTTATTTTCTGGTGGATCATACAAGGGTTATCTATCGAAGAAATTATGGACTCACTCGGGAATACCAATGACTGGCTGGGAAAATTAATGTCGGCAACTGTGGCAGCAACACTTGCCTATATAGTAACTATTATCCTTACAGGTCTCCTCTCCCCAAAAACAAAATATATATTTGTTTTCTGGCGACTACGGAATACTTTACCGGGGCATCGAGCTTTTTCCCATTTGATGCGCAACGATTATCGAATTGATACCGAGGCATTGGTTAGAAAATACGGAGAATTACCACGAGACCCAGTCGCTCAAAATAAGCTTTGGTTCAAAATTTACAAGAAGCATGAAATGGATAAGACTGTTTTAGACGCTCATAAATACTTCTTGCTGATGCGTGAACTAACAACTATCGCCATCATCCTTATTCTGATTTTTTCGTTAATTGGTTTTTGGTTAGTGCCTGATGGACGCTCCTTGTTTTACTATATTTTAACCCTCTTAATTTTGGCTATGTTGACAGCCAGAGCTGGTCGCAATTATGGTGAACGCTTTGTCACAAACGTCCTAGCAAATGCT
>PVWD01000214.1 GCA_003003615.1 filamentous cyanobacterium CCP2
CCCCAATTTCCCCACCGTGCGCTTCAATGACTTGGCGGCAGAGATAAAGCCCCAACCCCAACCCCACCGACTTTGGCTTTTGACTGCCCCGAAAGTAGGGGTCAAACAATTTCTCGCATTGTTCTGGACGAATGCCTACACCGTTATCTGTCACCGTGCAATAGATCCAGTCTTCTTTCTGGGTTGCATCTAGCGTCAGAGAAAGTCCTGGTGGATTGTGCTTTAGCGCGTTGGCAATCAGGTTTTGGTAAACTCGAACTAACTGCAATGGATCACCTTCGATCGCAGGTACATGGGTGGGGATCAAGTTTTCGAGGGTGGCGTTGTCCCGCTCCAGAATGGGTTGCAGATCCGCAAGGGCACCTTCTACCAAATCATGAAGCTGAAGCGGTTGCGGATGGATGACGATTCCCCAGGTTTCGGCGGCGTGGCTGTCAATTAGAGAATTAATCAGTTCTAGCTGCCGTTTGTTTCCTTCAATCATGCGTTCTAACACTCTGCGTGGCAGTTTTAATTCATCTCCAGGTTGGTTTGCCAACCCGTTTAAAACGATCGATGTGCCAATGACAGGATTTCTTAAGTCGTGAGACACTGCATGAAGAAATAAATTTAGCTGTTTACGCAGTTCTGCTTCTAAGGTCTGCAACTGTTCATTTTTCTGTTCCAGTCCCCGCGAATATTCTTCTAACTGCTGATGGGATTGTTTGAGTTCATCGCGCATATGGTTAAATGCATGGGCTAACACCCCCAGTTCTCCCGATCGCCGTACAATAATTTTTTGATCCCAATCTCCCTCTGCCATGCCTTCTGCTGCTTGGCTCAGTTGCAGAATGGGTTTAGTAATCCAACGAGCCGTGACAATACCACCCAGAATGGCCAAAGCCAGCGCAATGCCGCACAGCAAAACAGTCAGGCGCGTATTGGCATGAATTTGCTCCATGAAATCGGCTTCAGGAATCACCACAACCACGAGCCAATCAATTCCTCGATCGTCTTGATAGGGCATGACTTGCAGAAACTGCCGATCGCCTTCTGTGGTGGTAAATTGCAATCCGGTGGTTTCCAAGTTGTCAAAACTGCCAAACTCATTCATCAAATATTGAGCGGTTGCCCGAATTAATGGATCGCTACTATTCACCGCCATCAGACGTTCCGCTTGATTGGATGCCACCGATCGAAAAGGCAGTTCATTGGTGGAACTGGCAATCAAGTTACCATCTCGCTCCACGATAAACGTTTCGCCCGTTTTACCAATCCGCAATGAGTTTAAAAAATCGCGAATTTCTAGCAAAGACAAGTCTGAACCCGTCACGCCGACTGCTTGGCCCTGAGCATTGCGAATCGGTTGGTTTGCCGAAATAATCAGCCGCTGCGGTGTAATGGTGGCGAAGGGTTCTGTCCAGCTCGGTTGGTTCTTGGTCAGCGTATCGCGATACCAGGCTCGTTGCCGATGGTCATAATCAGGAGTTGCGGTAATCTGGCTTTGATTTCCCTGGGCATCGATTGTCCATTGCAGAATGCCGCCTTCCTCTTTGTTCCAAACATTGATGGTGACTGCCTCATGGTCAAACGTGACCGCTTCCACATAGTCAGGAGCATTCGTGGCGATCGTAATTGCAGTAAGCTGATCAAGCTGTTTAATCTGCTGGGCTAGGTAACTGTCAAGCTGGCTCAAGTCAGAAATATCAACAATGCCTTGTTCGATCGCATCAGCATTGAGTTGGTTCACCTGATGCGGCAAGGCCAGATAGCTTTTGAGCCGTTCTTCAATGCGGCTAGCAATTTCCTGGCGCAAATCATCCGCGACTTGATTCACCGCCCTTTGTCCGTTTCGCAGGGATAAGTATCCTGTTAAGCCAACTGCTGCAACAATTTGCAACACAAACGGCACGATCAGGACGGCCCGAAGGGGAACCCGACCAGAAACTTTAGTGAGCAAATGGCGCAGAGAGGACATGGATAGAGAGGGCAAATGAGAAATTTGCAGCCAAAATAAACATCACAACTTTATTAATACACGCTCCAATGGATAAATTTCTGAATCGATTGATGCGCTTAATGATTGGTTATTCTAAAAGCATGAATTAGGAAAGGCAGTTGGGTCGTCAATCATCGGCTGAAGTGGAAGCGGTTAAGTTTTGGCGTGATTCAGCATTAAGCAACACGGAGATGCTTTGTGCTAAGTACATTACTCACTCTTTTTCTCGTCACACCCATGAAGGATATGCGATCGGGGTGATTGAGTCTGGGGTGGAGGCGTTTACCTATCGTGGGGCAATCCATCAAGCTCCGGCTGGGAGTATTGTGATCATCCATCCAGGTGAGGTGCATACGGGGCATGCAGGCATTCCAGAAGGATGGTCTTATCGGATGCTGTATCCGGATGCTGCGCTGCTTCAACAGGCGGCCGCAGAGGTCAATATTCACACTTGCAGTTTGCCTTTTTTCTCTCAGCCCGTGATTCAAGATAAATTCCTGGCCCAGCAACTACAAGGAATGCATCGGGCGATCGAGTCTTCGGATGTGCAGTTGGAGCGAGAATCTCGGTTTCTCTGGACATTGGCCCAACTCATTGCTCGTTATGCAGACGATCGTCCTTTGCCTGCACCATTGAGTCAGGAACATGCAGCCGTTGAAAATGCTAAAAACTATCTGGAAATGCACTTTGCTGAATCGGTTTCTCTGAATCATTTAGCGCAAAGGGTAAACCTGAAGCCCTTGCGTCTTCTGCGCGTCTTTCAGCGAGAAGTTGGCTTGCCGCCCCATGCTTTCCTGATCCAAATCCGAGTGGTTCACGCCAAACGACTTTTGGCAATGGGAGAACCGATCGCCCAAGTTGCGTTCGATACTGGCTTCACCGATCAAAGTCATCTCAATCGCCACTTTAAGCGCTTGGTGGGTGTCACCCCTGGACAATACGCGGCTGGGTGTTTACGTCGTTTATGAATTTAGGATTATGGGTTTCGGGTTGATGAGCTTGAGTCTGGCAAAAAATTCGATCGCAGGGCTTCGCTTAGCGTGTAGGGGCAGGCTTCAGGAAAAATGGATTCCCCTAGTTGGGTTTCTCGAATTGCTAAAGCCACCCCCAACTCATAGGCAGCCAAAAACGCTTCCTCCAGGTAAGGTTTAAGGCTAGGACTATCTTCTAGAAGCAATTTAATCTGGATTCGTTGTTCACGAATAGTACCCAGCCAGCTATTACTGCGGTTTTCAGGTTGAAACTGCCATTTCACTAAATGTCCCAGTAGAATAGCCAATCGATTTCTCAATTCTTGGCGTTCTTTTCTGCCCAACGCTTCAATTTCCTCAATGAGATGAACCGTATCTAGCTGCTCCCACTGATGCAATTGCAGCAAACCGGCTTGCTCTTGCGTCCAAGCATAAAAGTCGGTTTCATAGAGAGAAGAGGGCATAGGACAAAAAAGAGATCTCATTAACTTTATTATGAGCGTTTCATTGAACACAGGAGCAAACGGTTTTCCTACTGCCGATCGCCACCATTCCCCCTTACTGCCGACGTTTCCGCAAAGTCACTAAATTTTTCTTGGTCGTACCAGTAGACGGTGCGAATGGGGTAAGGAATGTTGATCTCTGCCCGATCGCAAGCCTGCTTTAGTGCAATCATCATTCGAGTTTGGGCACGGAGAACATCTGCCTGCACGGGTTTTGTCCAGTAGCGCACCACACAATCGATCGAGCTATCTCCAAAGCCCACAATGTCTACAATAGGGGCAGGATCATGAAATACACCGTCCACCGTCATTGCAGCATCCCGCAAAACTTCAACCGCCATCGGTAACGGCGTATTGTAATCTACCCCAATGGGCAAATCCGTGCGGCGGCAGGATAAAGCAGTTTTCACCTGGATTTCGCTGGTGAAGATGATGGCATTGGGAATGACGAGTAGCTCTCCCAGATAAGTGCGAATTTGGGTAGAGCGAATCGCAATTTCTTCAACGGTTCCTTCACATTCCCCGACCCGAATCTGATCGCCAATTTGGAACGGTTCTTGCAGTAAAAGCAAAATTCCTGCCAGAAAATTTTTGAAAATATCTTGAAAGGCAAAACCGATCGCCACTGACCCTAGACCCAGTAAGCCAATCAGATCTCCCAGTCGCAAATCGGGAAAGGCAATGACACACGCCACCAAAACCCCGACAACCCAAGCCGCAACATAGCTCGTTTGCACCGCCAGCGATCGTAATGACGCGCTACTGACCGTACGCCCCACAGCCAATGCCACAATTCGCCGCACCCATCCAGCAACATGGCTTGTCAAAAACAAAACAATCAAGGCAATAACGACGGCAATCATCACGCCGACACTTTGCCCTAGTAATTGTCCGAGGCTGGTTTGAATGCTTTCAATCAGTGTATCCATGGGTAGGGTAAAACAAATCTCTCTAACCTTAAGAATTATAAACCGTTACAAAGAAGACCTGAAAAAACGTACAAGACCAAAATCACCCAGTTCTTTACCCTAAAATTATCTATCCAAAATGCTTACAGAACGACTCATTAATATGCCTTGGTTTGTCAACTTGCTTGAGAAGGAAATCTTCTAAAATTCACCCATGAGTACTGGTCGCGTTCGCTCTGTTTCATCTACCCCTTTTTCTGAATTTTTGTCTGGTTGTCGAGGCATTTTTCCCTTGGTTGTAGGGGCAATTCCGTTTGGCATTATCTACGGTACGCTCGCAGCATCCAGCGGATTGTCCTTGGCAGGCACATTGGCCATGTCTGCTTTCGTTTTTGCTGGCTCGTCGCAGTTTATTGCGATCGGCTTATTGGCTTCAGGAACCGTGGTTCCGCTCATCATCCTGACGACTTTTTTTGTCAACCTGAGGCATTTACTTTATTCCATCAGCATTGTTCCCCATGTGCAGCAGTTATCTCAGTCCTGGAAACTACCACTCGGATTTTTACTCACTGATGAAGCGTTTGTCACGGCGATCGATCGGTACAACCAGCCTGACTCTTCACCTTACAAGCACTGGTATCAGTTAGGTGCATCTACATTCATGTACTTAAACTGGATACTCTGCACCTGGATTGGAGTCACGATCGGACATCAAATTAGCAATGCTGCTGAATGGGGACTGGACTTTGCCATGTCTGCCACCTTCATTGGAATGATCATTCCTTATCTGAAAAGCCGCTCCATGTTACTATCCGTCGTCAGTGCAGGCATCATGGCATTGCTAATGTATGAGCTTCCCCATCAGCTTGGACTGATCCTAGCCACTTTAACAGGAATTTTTGTCGGAGCATTTATCGAACGATTGAATTCTCGTAGGTAGAACAATCTATTACTGCTGATCTAAACCTATTACACAGCATTCAACAGCTCCATTTACTAAAATTACTCCTAACCTTTTGTCATTTCTTTACCCATGAACATGAATGAATTTATCCTGATTTTAGGAATGGCTTTGGTCACTTTTTTGATTCGCTATCCGATTATCGGCATGAGTGGACGGATTAAGCTTTCACCTCAATTTTTACAACTTCTCAGCTACGTTCCCCCAGCCGTTTTAACTGCGATCGTTGTTCCTGCGGTACTCATCCCAACGGGCGATCAAATTCTTCTTGACTATACCAATGCCCGTCTCATCGGTGCCATTGCTGCAATCCTGGTTGGTGTTTGGCGCAAGAATCTGCTGCTGACGATCGTTGTTGGTATGGTTGCCTTTTTTGCTTGGCAATGGCTTCTTTCTTTCACGTAAGAATGCTGAAGACGATCGGTAATTAGTGATCGGTAATCGGTGATTGGCAATCATTCAGTAATTAATAAAACAGAACTTACGCAGGCTCTGTTTCATACCTCTAGATTTAGCGTAAGGTGGGCACTGCCCACCCTACAAATGAAGGTTTTGCGTAAGTCCTATAAAAAAGAGACTTCTACACTATTCCTTCTCGCTTTGATACGTCTTTAACATTCGCTCAATAAATTCTTGCCACGTTTTATTGGGTGCCCAGATCTGATGTAAATCCTGCTTCGCAGTTTCATCGTCTATTGATTCTTGAATCCGGCGATGGAGATACACAAATGCAGAAACCCGCATATTCATCGCACAATGCACAAATATCTTCTTATCAGCATTGTCACGCATTACTTGAAAGAAGCGATCGAGATCGTCCTGAGTGGGATTTTCCCAAAGCACGGGAATGTGAACATACTGCATTCCCTGAGATTCTACAATTTGTTGTTCACGGGGAATTGCGTTGGTGGAAGTTGTTAAGGCAAGATTTACAACGATTTGGTAGCCTGCATCTTTAATGGCGGCAAATTGTTCTTCGGTGGGTTGCCCAGCCGTGGCGATCGTATCGGAGATGGGCACAAAGTTGAGAATGTTGTTAATTGCCATTGTTGTGTTTCTTCCTTACATAAAAAATCCTCCTCTGATGAAGAAATCACATCAAAGGAGGATTCACTGAGCAACAGTACGTTGAGGGTAGAATACCAGAGAATTAAGGAAGTTCGCTATAGATTGCGATTGCCTTTTTAGTCTTCATCCTCATCGTCAAAGTCGTTGTCGTCTTCAAAATCATCGTCAATGATGGCAGGAGAAGAGTAAGAATCATCGTCCTCCTGGTCGTCATTGCGCTCAAGGCTGTAGCCACGACCAAAATCACCCGGTTCACTGGGAGTACGCATTCCTGGCGGGAAGACATCAAATCCACCTTCACGCTCATAGGTGCGGGCCGTGCGATCGTCTAGCACCACATCGCTGAGATCCACATCATCTTCAAAGACAGTGCCTTCATAGATCGGATCAATCTCAACGCTAGTGTTGTTTTCTTCGTAAGCATTGAAGCCTGTTCCAGCCGGAATCAAACGACCAATGATTACGTTTTCCTTAAGACCGCGCAGCCAGTCAGATTTGCCTTCGATCGCCGCTTCCGTCAAGACGCGAGTTGTTTCCTGGAAACTTGCTGCAGAGATGAAACTATCAGTGTTTAGGGATGCCTTAGTGATCCCCAACAACATCGGCACATACTGGGCGGGTGCTCCTCCCGTAATTGACATCGCCTCGTTGACCTGCTCAATTTGCCGCAGTTCCACCAGCTCTCCGGGCAACATTGTCGTGTCACCTCCATCTTCAATCCGACCCTTTGAAGTCATCTGTCGGACAATGACCTCAATGTGTTTGTCGGAAATGTCAATTCCCTGGGACTGGTATACCGACTGCACTTCATTAACCAGGAAAGTCTGCACCGCTTGCAAACTCTTCAGCGACGCTTCATGGGTTCCCAACGATTCACGGTAGTACTCGAAGTAAATTTCCAGAATTTCGTGAGGGTTAGCAGGCCCATCAGTCAAGGGTTCACCCACTCCCACTTCCTGTCCGTCGAGCACCATCACGTTTTGTCCCGGCAAGAGTTGATACTCGGTTGTGACTCCATCCGGCTCAATGATTTTGACTTCAACCGATTCATCATCCCCAAAGACAACCTGTGCGGTTCCGGGTCGCCTCGCCAAAATACAGGCTTCTTTGGGTTTCCGAGCCTCCAACAATTCTTCAATTCTCGGAAGACCCTGAATGATGTCTCCGGTTTTGCCTCGTTCAAAGACGAGCAGCACCAAGTTATCACCCCGCTGCACCAAATCCCCATCGTCAATATGGAGAACTGCGCCTGCGGAAACTCGATACGGACGGGCAATCCGCAACACGACCTCTGAATCAGACAAATCAATGACCTGTCCTGATTCTTCCGCACTTACCCCAGGAGCGACCTCAGTTCCCGAAACAAGCAAATGGCCATCTTTAACGATCGGCTTTTTGCCCTGAGTATCAATGCGAATCAGATCAGCTTCCCGCATGACCAGAATTCGACGAATCGCTTCGCCTCCTTCCCGGATACCGCGCACCACCCCTGCTTCCTTACATTGGATTTCAGTCCGAGCCACAACGGCTCCTGGTGCAATTTGGTCACCATCTTGTACTAGTAGTCGAGTCAAGGTGCTGCCCTGAGTTTGGTCGGCTGAAACATCCCGACGGATTACCAGAGATTCTAGAATCACAAGCTGAAGGCGCAAAGTGTCTGGATCAGTTTCATCTGGCACGAGTTCGATGTCAGCAGCCAACTGTGGGGCATCTTTGTCAATTTCCAAAACAAGCTGGGTGCGGAGGAGTTCAAGTCCTTCCACAGACTTAACGCGATCGCCATCTTTGAAGGGAATGCGCTGCACTGCTCGAAGCCGAATGGCACGGCTGGCATCCTCACTGGTGGATTCCTGACTGGGCACAGACGGTTCATCGGGAATTTGGAATTCCGTTACCGGGCGCAGCAATAAGGCAGGGCCTTCCGGCGAATCAACATACTCAACATAGCGAAGCTCATCAACCGTTAAACCAGGCATTGCTTCTTGCCCAGGGCTAACGATCGTTTCATGCTTGGCCATCACCGCTTCAGGATTGTCTGCGAGGTGTAGTTCACCTGGCTTAATCACAATCTCGCGCAAGATGTCGTTTTTCTGCGTCACCTCAACCACACCGCTACTCTGGCAGAAGATGTCCTTGACAACCTCTGTACCGGCTTCAACAAACTGGCCATCCTCTACCAACAGCAGAGAAATGTCCTTGTTCACCTCATGGGCTTCTTCAGGAATCCAAAGCAGCGTACCGCCCTGCACAACCTCATAACCCTGTTTGGCTTTCCCCTTCTTGGCAACATCAACCCCAGAATATTTGATGATACCGCCTGTCTGGGTATGGTAGCGATCGTCAATTAACTCCGCCACAACTTGACCATTGGTAACTTTCGTTCCAGGGGTGGCAATTAGAGAAAATCGCTGATTGTTTTTGGTTTCAATCAGGTAATGCTCACGGCCTTGTTGGCTCTCTCCTAGAACGCGAGCCTGGTCAAGCAATACAGAAGCCGTAATGATCTCAATCTCACGACCACTCTTGGTTTCGCTGTCCTGGGGAATACGGACAACACCGCCGTTCTCGGTGACGAGTTTTGTTTCCGCCAAGATGCTCTCTGAAGTCACCTGCTCACCGTTCTTCACAACGGGTTCTGCCCCAGGCGGCAAGTTATAGACTTCACCGGAAAGAATCCAAATTAATCCACCCCGCTGAGCAATCCGAGTGGTGTTGCCCTGACGGTCTTTCTTCTCTTCAGGAACAACATCGGCAAATTTGACTTCCCCTGCCAAATCAGAGGCCACGTCTTTCGTCGCTTTCTCTGTCACCTTACGAACGCGGCTAGCAGAAGCCATTTCTACCATCATTTGCCCTGTCTTAACAGATTGCCCATCCCGAATGAACAGAATGGAACCAGGCGGCACAGTGGCACTTTCCTTCTTACTTCCGGATTCCACCGTCACCTCAACGCTGACTTCGGCAACGAGGGCATCTTCTCCATGCCGTGTCCGGAAGGGGCGAGAACGGAATTGCTTTGGCTTGGTGTGAACTGTGCCATCAAAGTTGGCTCGAACCTGAGGAGCCACCTCTCCAGTAAAGGTTCCACCCGTGTGGAATGTCCGCATGGTTAGCTGGGTTCCAGGCTCACCGATCGACTGTGCCGCAATGATTCCAACTGCTTCACCTAAATCCACCATAGAGGCATGGGCCAGGCTCCAGCCATAGCAGAGTTGGCAAACCGATCGCGTTGCATTACAGGTTAAGGGCGATCGGACAAATACTTCCTCAACCCCCGCATCCGCCACTAATTTTGCAGTGTCATCTGAAATCGACTGATTCCGAGCAACAAGCACCTCTCCTGTCTGCGGATGGAGAACGTCTCTCGCAGCAACTCGTCCCAGTAGCTTTTCCTTCAACGGAATCAGAACTCGCTCACCATCCGTCATGCTGCGTAGCATCACCCCTCGCTCGGTGTTGCAGTCTAGCTCACGGATAATGACATCCTGAGAAACATCCACCAAACGGCGGGTTAAATAGCCAGAGTCTGCCGTTCGCAAGGCAGTATCTACTAGACCTTTCCGCGCTCCGTAAGACGAGATGATGTATTCCGTAACCGTCAGCCCTTCCCGGAAGTTGGTTTTAATGGGCAAGTCAATAATTTCACCTTGCGGATTCGCCATTAGACCCCGCATTCCCACCAACTGGCGCACCTGCGAGATGTTACCTCGCGCTCCAGAAAAGGCCATCATGTACACAGAGTTGAGGGGGTTATTCTTTTTGAAGTGTCGCACCACTTCATTTTTCAACTCTTCGCTGGTGCCGTTCCAGGTGTCAATTACTTTTTGGAACCGCTCTACTTCGGTAATCTCACCCCGCGTGTAGCGAGCTTCCGTTTCTTTGATTTCGTCCTCAGCCGCTTCTAGCAACCCCCGCTTGCTAGGTGGAACCTGTAGATCGTCTACGCTAATCGAAACGCCTGCCTTGGTGGCAAACCGAAAGCCCAAATCCTTCAGTTCGTCTGCCATTTGCGCTGTTCTTGCAGTGCCGTAATGGGTAAACGCCCAAGTGATCAGGTTTTTAAGCTGCCCCTTATTGATGATCCGATTGCGAAAAAGCATTGCCTTTTCAGACTTCTGGATTGTTTTCTGCTCTGCCGTCATATCTATGCCCTTCGTGCTTCACTGTCTGTGCCGATCGCTCGTGCAGTTGGCTACTGCCAAAGAATTCAGTTGGTGTTTGCTTTAGACCATCAAGGCATCGTAGATGGTTTTGTTGTAGATGATGCGTCCTGGCGTTGTGCGGATATATTGCGAAATTACGTTTCCCTCGGCATCTTCCCGAAGACGACGGAATTTATAAACCTTAGTGGTAATGCCGTCCTCGGAGGTGTCAACCTGAAGCGGCTCCACATCTGACTCGTCTGCTTCAATTTCGCCATCAAAGCGCACCCAAATGTAGGCATGAATGTCTACTTGCCCCTGGTCATAGGCAACGATCGCATCATTCAAGCTAGAGAAGTAGCGTCCTACTCCCTTACTGGCAGCCGGATTTTCCGCCGTCAAATAGTAACAGCCTAGTACCATGTCCTGGCTGGGTGTGATGATGGGTCGCCCCGTTGCTGGAGACAAGATGTTGTTGGATGCCAACATCAATAGTCTGGCTTCTGCCTGAGATTCTAGGGAAAGGGGTACGTGAACCGCCATTTGGTCGCCATCAAAGTCAGCGTTGAAGGCAGGGCAAACGAGCGGATGAATTTGGATGGCTCTTCCTTCCACCAAGATTGGCTCAAAGGACTGAATTCCCAAACGGTGCAGGGTTGGTGCTCGGTTCAGCAATACAGGGTGTCCGTCAATTACCTCTTCCAGCACATCCCAAATTTGAGGATCGTTGCGCTGGATCATTTTCTTGGCGGCTTTGATGTTGTTCACCAAGCCTTGCTTAATCAGGCGATGAATTACGAAGGGCTGGAAAAGCTCGATCGCCATTTCCTTGGGCAAACCGCACTGATGAATCTTCAGGTTTGGCCCTACGACAATCACAGAACGTCCGGAGTAGTCTACCCGCTTACCCAGAAGGTTTTGGCGGAAGCGTCCTTGTTT
>PVWD01000215.1 GCA_003003615.1 filamentous cyanobacterium CCP2
GGGCAAGATGTTTTTCCCACAAGAAGTTTTTTAATCAAATCGGTAGGCTGCCATGCTGAAGGCTCCGTAGGTGAAACCATGATGAATCTGCTGTCCGGTTCCTCCTGCCCCTAAAGCCACAAACAACGGTAACAAATGCTCTTCGGTGGGGTGGTTCTTTTCGGCGTAGGGTGCAATCTGACGGTAGTTCAGCAGGCTTTGAATATCGTTTTGGGCGATCGTATCAGCCAGCCAGTCGTCAAATGCTTTAACCCAGTCTGGCGGAGGTGCCTCATAGCGATCAAATGCCCCCATATTGTGGGTAGCTGCCCCCGTACCGATAATCAGCACTCCCTCATCCCGTAAGGAGGTCAACGCTTTACCTAAATGCAGATGATAGGTAGGGGTTTCGTAGGGCTGGATAGAAAGCTGAACCACCGGAATGGTGCCTGCTGGATCAGCCAAAATCAGCGGTGTCCAAACCCCGTGATCATAGCCCCGATTGCCGTTGGTGCGGGGAGTTAGACCAGCTTGAGTCAGCTTCTCCACCACTGTTTCAGCCAGTTTAGGGGAACCTGGAGCGGGGTAGCTCAACTCGTAGAGATGGGAAGGAAAGCCGCCAAAGTCATAGATCGTTGTAGGTTTTTCAGCTTTACTAACGGTAGGTTGGGCAGTCAGCCAATGGGCAGAAATCGCCACGATCGCCTTGGGTATCGGTATTGTCTGAAAAAGCTGTCGCAGAAAATCTTGAGTGTCGCCCGATCGGATGGGTAAGTCGGGGGCACCGTGGGAAATGAAGAGAGAGGGGAGGGGAGGCATAGTGGTTAAGGGAGGAGTGAGGAGTGAGGAGCGGGTGAAGAAAGCGAGCGGAGGAAAGTGAAGCTGACTGCATCACCTCATCACCCATCTACCCCCATTATCTAGCTCTAAATCGGCTACTCAATGCATAGGCACCGTC
Organism: filamentous cyanobacterium CCP2; assembly: GCA_003003615.1. Taxonomy (GTDB): domain Bacteria; phylum Cyanobacteriota; class Cyanobacteriia; order Elainellales; family Elainellaceae; genus Egbenema. The sequence goes on from PVWD01000215.1 coordinate 938, forward strand.
GCCTAAGAGAAACTGCACCAGGGTACCCACCATGAAGAACGCTGGAAATTCCCAGCCGCCGCCTTCGTTGGTGAATAGCCAACCGCTAGAAAAATGGGTGAAGGTAGCGACTAGCAAAATGGGAAATAGGACTAATGCAACCCAGCGGGTGTATAGCCCGGCAATCAACATCAACCCACCGATGACTTCCATTGGAGCGACGATGTAGGCCATAAAGCCGGGTAAACCAATGCTCTCGAAAAACTGAGCGGTGCCAGGTAGGGTAAAGGTAAAAACTTTTAGCAGTCCGTGAGCCAGGAATAGCAGACCCAGGCTGACCCTGAGCAGGGTGATGGCGTAGGGAGCAGTATCTAGATCAATGATTGGCTTAGCTAAACGTAGGTTACGGGGAGTTGGTGCGGGATGGTCGATATCATGAATGGACAGTTTCATGGTCTTTTCCTCTTGAAATGAAGGGCTAATTTGTACTAAATAGAACCTTTGGGAACAGAACGACGAGACTCGATCGGTGATGTCTGCCACAACAATTGAGAAGCACGCTCCCGAAAGCAGTAGCTCACTCCCCAATGGAGCAGGGTTAGCAAACGATGACGAACGCCTCGCAGTAGAGCGACATGTACCCCCAACCAGAACAGCCAGGCGATCGAGCCAGTCAAAGTTAAGCGTCCCATTTGCATAACGGCAGCTTGGCGGCTAAGAATCGCCATTGATCCCATCGGACGATAGCGAAACGGCAAGGGACACTTTCCAAGGGCATGACGCTGTAAGTTGATGGCTGTGGCTCGCCCCTGCTGTACTGCAACGGAAGCCAACATCGGTAACGGGGTTTGGCCAGATGCAGCAACATCCCCCAGCGCGTAAATGTCGGGATGATCTGCCATTTGCAGGGTTGGTAAAACGGGTACACGAGGATAAATTGGAGGCTGCCCATCTTGATCGGGTTGATTCGCCTGAACGCCAGCCGTCCAGATTACGGTTTTGGCAGGAATGAAACCACCGTTACCCAGGTGAATCCCCTCCGCCGTGACTTTGTTTACACGAGTTTGAAGCCGCACTTCGACCCCTAGGTTTTGCAAATGCTTGAGCGCATAGCGTTGAAGACGGGGATGAAATCCAAGCAGCAATTCGTGACCAGAGTGCAACAACACGAGTCGAATCTGCTGGCAGTTGAGCCGACTGTAATCTTTAATCAGCGTGTGGTGAATCCACTCTGCCATTGCTCCAGCTAATTCAACCCCCGTCGTCCCACCTCCTACGATCGCTACGGTCAAATATCCCTGCTGTTCGAGCGGATCAGCAGTTTGCAAAGCCTGTTCAAAACAGCGGAGGATTTGGTGGTGAATGGCGATCGCATCCGCAACGGTTTTGAGGGGGAAAGCATGTTGCTCGGCTCCGGGAACCATCGTTAGCTTGGGTTGGCTGCCGGTTGCTAACACCAAAAAGGTATAAGGGAACTGCCCTGCCGTCGTTTCAACGAACTGCTGTGCTGTCTGAATATTGACCACCTCTGCCAGCACAAACCGCACGTTGATGGCGCGTCGAATTGCCCAACGGACAGGATAGGCAATCTGGCTGGGTTCCAGTTCAGCGGTCGCCACTTGATGCAGTAACGGTTGAAACGTGTGATGGTTTTGGCGATCGATCAACACCACATCAAAAGGGGTGTTGGCTAACTGTAGAGCCACCTCCAGTCCGGCAAACCCAGCCCCCACTATCACGACTTGGGGAGGTTGATGGAAATCTGAGTTGGATTGTTTTTGCGATCGTCTAGCAAGGCTGTTTTTCCGCCATTGCATGTTTATCTGGCCCTCCGGGTTGACGGTGCTGTAACGGGTGTAACCTAGCGCGAAATTTCCACCCGTTTGGCTGTTTCCAGTTCCAGCGTTAAGGGGGTAAAAGGGGTGGACTTGTGGCTGCCATCGCAAAAGGGCGAATTTTTAGACTGGTTGCAGGTGCAGATCCAGTGGGTTCCAGCTTCGAGGACGATCGTTTGAGAAGAGGATTGTTGGTTCACAGAAAAAGTCCTTTCCAGGGTTGAGGGTGTGGTTGTCTGAGGGGTTTCCTGCATCGGTTGACCGGGCTAACTACACAGGAATTAAAGAGAGCGTAAGGGGTTTGCGCGATCGATGCCTTGACCGGAGTCAAGTTCGCATCATTTGGCAATATCCTCTAACCCCTTTTGAGAAAACGTAATACTTCGTTTCTTTCGACTAATAATGCCATCAGCCTGAAGCCGAGCTAGTAACCGTGACAGTGCCTCTGGGGTCAGGGCGAGTTCGCTGGCAATCACCTTTAGGGGCTTGTCTACTGCAACCGTGGTTTGCCCTGGCGATCGACGCTGCATCAGGTAATGCAAGAGCCGCTCACGGGCTGAGTTGATGCTACGAAGTTCCAGCAGAATTTTCACCGAGTGAAACCGATGGGTGAGGCTGGCCAGATAGCGTTCTGATAGGTTGGGAGACTGGCGCAGGGCAAGAGCAAATTCTGCCTTAGGGATGGCAATCACCTCGGAGGGAACTTCGGCGATCACCGTGCAGCCATAGGTATCAAAGTGCAGAACACTTTCCCCAAAAAAATCTCCCGCTGCCACGAAGTAGTAGGTAATCATTTGCTGTTTCACGAAACCAACTAAGCGGAGTTGTCCGGTTGCCACCCAAAATAAATACTGGGCGGGTTCCCCTTGCTGCACCAGAATTTGTCCGGGGGTGAGGATGCGATGCTGCGTGCATCGTTGAAGTTCAGGCGGCAGATCTGCTGGAGTTAAAAGATCCATGATCAAGAGGAGGATATTTAGGACTGATGAGAGGCACATGCCAGGAGGTTCTGGCTTTGAAGGCGATCGCCCAGGGAGAAGGAGGGTGACGCTTGGAGTAACCTATTTGGTTTCAGCTAAAACTGTTTTAACTAAAACTATTTGAAATCAAAATAACACCTTTATTGAGGGATGGCAAGTAGAATCTGAATTTTTTAGATGGGGTTGTATGTCATCTTTTGTTTACCTAAATTTTCTCCCCTCTCTTGAGGGGCAAATCATTTGGGCAAAAGGTTCGGTCAGTCTAAAGCTTTCGATGCAAATGCTTCGCCCTTCTGGAAAAAGAATTGACCTTTTATGATTGACGTTTTATGAACATTGATTCACAATTTTAATTATGTACAGTCATTCATAAATCTATAATGGCTAGAACCGTCAAAGAGCAGCCTGGCAGACCCAGAGAATTCGATCGCACTGCCGTTCTGGCAAAGGCAACAGATGTGTTCTGGGAGCATGGATTTACCCAAACAACCTATGCAGCACTGGAAAAGGCGACTGGGCTGCATCGGCAAAGTTTGGTCTATGCGTTTGGAGATAAAAAGTCGCTGTTTCAAGCGGTTTTGCAGCATTATGCCACCACGCGAGTGCAGGCAATCGTCAACCAATTGCAGGCTCCCGGTTCGCCGATCGCCAACCTTCGGGCAGCTTTCGATCGTTGGCTTGAGGATGCCCAACGGGAAGCCACCACTGGCTGTCTGTTTGTCAACACTTCAGGTGAACTGGGCCACACGGAACCCGCATTTACCCAGGTCATTGAACAATCGACTCAGCATTTAACTCAAGCATTTCAGCAAGTGATTCAGGTGGGGCAAGCACAAGGCGAAATTGTGACTCACCTGGATGCAGCAGATTTGGCAAAGCAGGCGATCGCAGTTGGTGATGGGGCTTTACTTCGCAGTCGTGCTAGCGGTGAGCCGTCCTTTGCAGAGGCAGCATTTCGCTCTTTTCTGACCTCGATCGAGCGTTAGGGTGGATTCAATCACCGATGCGATCGGTTGGCTGCGTTGACTGGGATGGCAAACTGCCTACTCTGCAAAAGTTCCAGTTGCTTGGATTCTCTTGCTCAAGCAAATATAGCCCTACGCAAGCACGTTAAGACGGTTCCGTAATGCCAAACCTATCCGTTTTGGGTTTCACTCACCTGGGATTGTCCTAACCTTTCCATCCGTTGCCACGTTTCATTCAGGTTGTCGCTGAAAGCATCTGAAGTGAAGCAATTTGTATATCCAATTTATGAATAGGTATTCACAAAGGAGGTTTGTATGGTTTCCCCACTTTCACCGAATGATTCGCAGAGAACTGTCACAACACCAGATGGGCAGGGCTGGCAGACCTGGCAGGAATTCAAATCTGCTCAACAAGAAATCATCTTGCCTGCGGGCACGGTTGCTCATATTCCTGTGACGATTCGGTATATTGACATGGGCAAAGCGCAACAGGGGACGATTCTGCTAATGCATGGCATCCCAACTTGGGGATACCTCTACCATGAGGTGATTCCACTGCTCGTGCAGGCTGGCTATCGCGTGTTGGCACCTGACTTGCTGGGGCATGGTTGGTCAGATCGGCGCGATCGTTTCGATCGGTCTTTTCAGGATCAGGCACGCATGATCACAGCGTTGTTATCGGCCCTTAATCTGCAACAAGTGGATGTAGTAGGACACGATACAGGCGGTGCAGTTGCATTGATTCTGGCGATCGAACATCGAAATTTGGTGAATCGCCTTGTAATCACCAATTCAGTTTGTTATGACCGCTTTGATGATGATATGCTCGACTTTGGACATCCGCTGCGCTGGAAACCTCGCCCCATTGCCGATTTAGTCGCAGCCCTTGAGTCAAGCCTTGCCGCCGGACTTTCTAACCCAAACCGACTCACACCGGAATTTCGATCGGGCATAATTGCACCTTGGGCGAGTGAAGAAGGGAAATTGAGTTTGATCCGCAATGCCTCTGCGCTGAATGCGAACCAAACGATGGCCTTGGTCGATCGTCACAGCACGATTTCTGCCCCAACCCTGATTCTGTGGGGGATGGATGACCCTTGGCAAAAGTCAGAAGACGGTATGCAGCTTGCCCGCGAGATTCCGAATGCGATCTTTCAGGCGATCGAAGGGGCATCCCACTGGGTGCAGCAAGACGTTCCAGAACAGTTCTCAGATGCGTTACTGGAATTTTTCAACAATCACTTCGGTTCCCAGTGATGGTCAGAAGGAGGATTACTGTCGTATTGCTGAAGGGCAGCCTGAACATCGGGAATATGACGATAGGCCCACTCTCCTAATACTGCCAACGGTTCGACCAAGGAGGCTCCTAACGGCGTGAGGAAGTATTCAACTTTGGGGGGAACAGTGGGATAAACCGATCGCTCAATCAAGCCGCAACGTTCTAAGTTACGGAGATTTTGAATTAGCATTTTCGGTGATATGCCGATAATTTGCTGTTTCAGTTCGCTGTATCGCTTTGTGCCTTGGGTGAGGGCAAACACAATCAAAACTGTCCACTTGTTAGCAATATGTTCCAGCATTTGATGAGCGGCGCAGCCCGTGTCAAAGATAGACATTTGGGCAATGCGATCGATCGCAGGTTGAGGCAAATAGCTTAGTTGGGAGTTGGAATTAGGGGAAGGAGTCATACTTACCAAAGGGTAACAAATGCACGTTACGGTAAATCCTTTCGATCGGAAATATCCTAATGGTACTCATGAAATAGAACATTTTATGGGGTTCACTTTCATGAAAGCATGGGTAATTCATCAATTTGGTAATCCAAGTCAGTTTGAGGCGATCGATTTAGCGATTCCAGAAGTAATTCCGAATCATGTTCTGATTCGTGTTGCAGCAACCAGTGTTAACCCTGTAGATTATAAAATTCGCAGTGGCGTTGTACCTACGATCGCGCCTGAGTTTCCAGCCATTTTGCATGGAGATGTAGCTGGTGTGGTGACAGCCGTTGGAGCAGGGGTGGAACAGTTTCAAGTCGGAGATGAAGTTTATGCCTGTGCGGGAGGTGTCAAAGGGTTGGGCGGCGCATTGGCAGAGTATATGCTAGCAGATGCTAATTTGGTTGCTCACAAACCTCAAACCCTCAGCATGGCAGCAGCAGCAGCACTTCCACTCGTATCCATTACCGCCTGGGAAGGGCTGATCGATCGCGCCCAAATTCAACCCGGTCAGAAGGTCTTGATTTATGGTGCGACGGGTGGTGTAGGACACATTGGTGTACAACTGGCAAAGTGGGCAAGGGCAACGGTTTATGCAATGGTTTCAAGTGAAGAGAAGGCAGCGATCGCCCGCCAACTGGGGGCAGACTACCTCATCAACTATCGCCAAGAGCCGATCGAAGCGTTTGTTGCAACCCATACCGATGGGCAAGGATTTGATGTGGTGTTTGACACGGTTGGCGATAACAATCTGCAAAATGCATTCAAAGCTGCTAAGCTAAACGGCGCAGTCATTTCCCTCGTTTCTCTCTCCACCCAAGATTTAACCCTGCTCCACGTCAAAGGATTAACGTTACATCTAGTATTCATGTTAATTCCCATGCTGCAAGGTTTTGGACGGGCTAAACATAGTGTGATTTTGACGAAATTAGCTCATCTTGTGGATGAAGGTAAGGTGCGTCCCCTGATCGATTCTCAATTTAAGATGGCTGAAATTGCCGCTGCCCATCAACGAGCGGAGTCAGGACAGGCGATCGGAAAGGTTGTTGTGACGCAATAGTTGAACCTTCAAAAAAGCGGAGGAGGCTAGGGTGCAACTTTCTATCCAGTGCGATGGCAGCCCAGTCAACCGGCTAAACTGCACCAGGGATAAGGACTTGCGTTAACTAGCAATAAGTAGAGGTTTAGCACTATTCATAGGGGTATTGCATTTCAGCAAAATCTCAGCTTGAATACTGTAAAATCTCATGCGCGTAACCTATAAATAAAGCTGAAAGGAGTTCATTCAGTCTTGTAAAAGCAGAATCCTCCCCATTTTTAACCCTCAACGCAGTTTAAAGGAGGACACACAATGAACAAGGTGGAGAAATGAAGCTGGATCATTTTCTACTTTTATTGTGCATTGATTCCGCAACTGCTAAATGTTATTGTGCTAAACCCTATGTCCTCTGAAGAAGCACTAGAAATTGTAGAACAAATTTTACCACCAGGGACGCTAACACCAATCAAAAGGCTGGTATTTCAACGGTCTTGGAATGGTCAAGGATACACAGAGATTGCCAAGGAGCTTGGATACGACAATAGCTACATTCGAGATACTGGAGCACAACTATGGCGATCGCTTTCAGAAGTTTTAAAAGAGCCGATTAACAAGAAAAACTTTCGCGCGCTGCTCCAGCAAAGATTGCTTCAAGACTATATTCAAGCCAAGCAAGCAAATCATCACGATCGCTCCCATCTTTTTGAAGAACCAGAGTATCCAGGTAGAGCTGTGCCGCTCTATTCAAAGTTTTACATTGAACATTCTCATTTGGAACAAAAGGCAAATACTGAAATCAACAAACCAAGCTGTTTATTTCGGATTAAAGCCCCTCCAAGAATGGGAAAAAGTTCATTTCTGCTGCGAATTATGAACCATGCTTCTAATCTTGGATATCACACTGCCAGCTTAAACTTTAAACAAATTGAGCAACGTTTCTTTGTTGATCTTAATCAATTTCTCAGGTGGTTTTGTACAACGGTTAGCTATCAACTGGAACTAGAACCTAAGTTAGAGCCATACTGGAATCAATACATTAGCTCCACAGAGCGGTGTACCCTTTACTTTACTCGTTATCTGCTTCCAAAAATCAATCGTCCTTTTGTCCTTGCCTTCAATAACTTTGACCAAATTCTAGACTATCCACAACTTGCCCAGGATTTTTTACTCATGCTTCAGGCATGGCATGAAGAAGCCAGCCAAATGGATTCATTGGAGAAACTGCGACTGATTCTTGTCTATTCTGGTGAGATTGATACGTCTACTCTTTCGAGCCAATTTGGCTTAAATGATATGGGGCGATCGATAAGTTTACCTAGCTTTAATGACGAGCAGGTACAAGTACTCATTCAGCAGTATGGCTTGCAGGGCATAACTTCACAGATCATTCAAGCACTAATAGAATTGACTGGTGGTCATCCCTATCTGGTGCAACTCGCTCTATATCATCTGTGGAGCCAAGAAATTACATTACCACAACTTTTACATTTCAATCCGGTTCCCGAAATCTATCAGGCTCATCTTCAAAATTATTTAGCCAAGCTGCAAGCAGAGCCAGAATTAGCAACAACTTTTAGGCAAATTTTGGAGAATGATTGGAGCAATTGGCCCAATTCTAAATTAATTCAAAAATTGCAAGACATGGGTTTAATTACGCAAGAGAATGGGGAGCCTAAGCCAAGCTGCAAACTGTATCAAACATACTTCAAACAGTTTTTGTGAAATGCCTTCTCTGCCTGCAAATCAAGCTTTTACTGCGTCGATTTTACTGGATTAAAAATAAAAGAGTACAGGGAAGCCTGCACTCTTTTAAATAAAATGGGAGTTAAAAGTTAACTGTTTAAATTATCCCGGTAAGAATCCCGGAATCGATCGTTGAGTCCACCAGTAACTCCTTCCAAGTCCTTCTCTGAAAGTTCTTCTTCGCTGCTCTTGTTAAGAATAACATCACGAGCGTCTTCAAACCGTTCATTCAAGCCACCCGCTACGGTATCAAGTTGCTCATCCGAAAGTTGTTCTTCGGTCTTGGGGTCTTGCTGACTCATTGACTTATGTCCTCTTGGAAATGTCTCAATGACGAGGGTTTTTTAGTACTCACTAGTCACTAGATTTAGATTAGCTTGAAATTTAGAAATACTTCTGTTTTTTATGTTGGATGAATGTTGGAAAAATGTTGGATGAATGTATAAACCTGTATTTTCAACTCAATTAATCCGTAATAATGTTTCTATTACAGGTCATGCTGGTGATGTGATGGCAGAAGTCCTACTCAGAGAACTCAGCAATGCTGATATTGATTGGATGATCAACGCAGGTCATCGAGAAACGATCGAGTCCGATCGCATTCTTGTTGAACTCTGCAAACAGCCAGACGAGATTCATTTACTCTTAGATGGAACTTTGGCGATCGTTATTCCTCCGGCTGATCAAGTTTCTGGCAAGCTATCTGATTTAAGTATTGGTGACTGTGGTCATTACGAAGTCATGCAGCTTTCAAGCGGTGAGATCGTTGGGGAGCTATCCTTGTTTAACCTGTGTTTGATGCCAGCAGTTGCTAAGGCGATTTCTCCTTCATTAGTGCTATCTATTCCTCGACAGCAATTAGTCGAAAAATTAGAGCAAGATATTAGTTTTAGTAGCCGTTTTTACCGAATGATTGCACTCATGCTGTCTGAACGCTTGCGACGTTTACTGGAAATGCCGGGGCAAATCCAGGCGACAACGGAGCAGGCAATGAAAGAAGTGCTTTTTGTTTTTAGTGAATTTCGGGATAGTGACGTGGATTGGTTGGTGGCTGCGGGTGAAGTGAAAACGCTTTCGGCGGGTAGCATTCTGTTACAAACGGGCAAGCCGGTTGATGCATTGCATATTGTTTTGGATGGTCTGCTACAAATTTCTGCCCCTGAAGGCAAGTACAATCCTTTAACCCTTTGTTTTGAGTGTGCTGAAAAAAATGCCAAGTTTGAAAAACCGATCGCCACTCTATCCAAAGGAGAAGTCAGTGGAGCGGTTTCCTTCTTGGATTTTCGTCCCCATCCCACCACGGTTCGAGCCATCAATAACTCCCTGGTGCTGTCCATTCCTCGGCAGGTATTGTCCATGCGGCTTCAGCAAGATATCAGCTTTGCTTCCCGGTTTTACCGAGTCCTTGCCATCCAAATTGCCAACAGCTTACAAGCCGTAATGAATCAGTTGGGCTGTAGCCAAACCATCTACACTCAGCACCAAGAGATGGATATGAACGTTGAATATGATGATGAGTTGGATCTTGATTCGCTCCATCAAGTTTCTCAAGGTGCAGCACGGTTTAATTGGATGCTGAAACGGTTAGGAATTGTTTAGATTCATCAATTAACAATGCACGAGAATTCATCCCCCAGCATTTTTAGAAAAGAGTCTTTAGAGCGATTATCTTCTCCGGAGCAGCTTGACCAACTGATGCAGGTTGTCAGCCCCAGAAGTTGGCTCCCCCTTGCCTCCTTGGGCATTCTCATTGGTTTGGCACTGCTTTGGAGTGTGTTAGGACGAATTCCGATTACAGCCGTTGGTAAAGGCTTATTTGTGCGATCGGCTGCCTCGTCGGGTAAATTGGTCGGCTTAACCTACTTCAATCCAGAGGAAGTCGGACAGATTCAACCTGGCATGAGAATGCTCCTTTTGCCAAGCGGGGTTGGGGGTGAAACGGGTGGTGTAATGGCTCGCGTCACAACGGTTTCAGAACCCTCTATCACGACCCTGGAAGCCGCACGGCAGACCGATCGACTGAACCAGGAAAGCTTGATTGAAGTGGTGGCAGAACTGGAGCAAGAGCCGACTGGAGAAGGTTATCAAGTTTCCACAAGGGGCGGGAATGCTGCCCTCGCTCCTGGGATGATGGCAACCGCACATATCACACTGAAGGAAAAAGCTCCGATCGCCTTTGTGTTTCCATTTCTTGAAGGTTCTCAATAAAAT
>PVWD01000216.1 GCA_003003615.1 filamentous cyanobacterium CCP2
GACATTTCCGCCCAGCTAAACGACTATGAAGAACTGAAGCGGCTCTGCGTCCAGATTAAGCGCGATCGCAATCCTTCGGTAATTGTCTGGATCGGCACTTGCACCACCGAAATCATCAAAATGGACTTGGAAGGGCTGGCTCCTAAACTAGAGTCAGAAATTGGGATTCCGATCGTGGTGGCCCGTGCCAATGGGTTAGATTATGCCTTTACTCAAGGGGAAGATACGGTACTGGCGGCAATGGCTCAACGTTGCCCAAGTAAGGTTCCCGTTAGCGAAACCGAAAAAGACGAACGGGGCGGAATTCAGAAGCTGCTCAATTTTGGGCGCAAAAAGGAAGACGTTGTTGCCGAAGAATCGGAGTATGTGGATCATCCACCGTTAGTCTTGTTTGGCTCTTTGCCCGATCCGGTCGTGACAAACTTGACTTTGGAACTGAAAAAGCAGGGCATCAAAGTTTCTGGCTGGCTGCCGGCCAAGCGGTTCACTGAACTGCCGGTTTTAGAAGAAGGATATTACGTGGCAGGGGTAAACCCGTTCTTGTCGCGGACAGCTACCACGCTCATGCGGCGGCGCAAATGTAAGCTAATTGGTGCTCCATTCCCGATCGGCCCAGACGGAACTCGCGCCTGGATTGAAAAAATCTGCTCCGTTTTCGGGATTGAACCAAAGGGATTGGATGAGCGAGAGGCGCAGATCTGGGAAGGGTTGGAGGAATATGTCCAACTGATTCGCGGCAAATCAGTCTTCTTCATGGGTGACAATTTGCTGGAAATTTCCCTGGCGCGTTTCCTGGTACGGTGTGGCATGACGGTTCCTGAAATTGGCATTCCCTACATGGACAAACGCTACCAGGCAGCAGAGCTAGCCCTTTTAGAAAAAACCTGCCAGGAAATGGGAGTGCCTACGCCCAAGATTGTCGAAAAGCCAGACAATTACAATCAAATTCAGCGAATTTATGACCTAAAACCAGATTTAGTCATTACCGGAATGGCTCATGCTAACCCGTTGGAAGCCCGCGGCATTAATACGAAGTGGTCAGTCGAATTTACATTCGCCCAGATTCACGGCTTCACCAATGCCCGCGATATTTTGGAACTGGTGACTCGTCCACTGCGCCGCAATCACTCCCTGAAAGATTTGGGCTGGGATAAGTTGGTCAAAGAGGCGAGATAATGCGGTAACAGGTTGAGTTGAAAAGAGCCGTAGTTGCTGTATGTCGTCAACCAAAGATTATTGCCACGCGATGTGCAACTTAAAGCCTGAAATTTCTGATTTTCCGTAGCGCAGGCATCTGGCCTACTGGATCTGGACGGGCAAGATGCCCATTTCAAAAGAAATTGGAACAAGTTGCACATTGGGTTATTGTTATATTTCTTCATTGCCGTTCCAGGAATAGCATTTTTCAAAGCGATTTGCCGCGAGATAGTGCTGCTCCTGGAATTTTAATGTGCAAATATTGCTTCAATCTGCCAGCCATTCTGGAAGAGTACATTATTCTATGCAGAGTCTCAATTGCAGTTCAACTAAGATTTTCTACGACTGTAAGCAGGTTTTTTAAAATCGTAGAGCGATTGCTCTGATGCCATACCGCCCCAATTTCCAGAACGGGTGATTTTCCCTGTATCGATCGATAAACAACACCGCTCCGCTGAAGATTTTCTACATTGGCAGGAAGAATAGAAATTCCTACACCACCAGCGACAAGACCCAGAACCGTTGAGATCCAAGCTGCCTCCTGTCTGACTTTGGGCTTAAATCCTGCTGCTAGGCAAAGTTGGTCAATCTGATCCCGCAAACCATACATTAAATCAGCAGGCGGCAGAATAAATTGCTCATTGGACAGAGCGGCAATTGAAACGCTGTCCGATCGCCTAGCAAAACGATGTTTTCCAGGCAACACCAGAACCAACATCTCTTTTACGACTGTTTTGCTGGTTAAAACTGGGTTTTCGTGATCGTGATCAGTCCGTAAATTGTGCAAATGGAAGAAGCCGATGTCTAGCTGTTGCTGTTTCAGCTTTGCAATCTGATCGTAAGAGGCAAGTTCCTGAAGGATCAGCGTCACGTCTGGATATTGCTGATAAAACGATCGCAGAATGTCAGGGAGTTTGCTGTTGGAGATTGAGGTATTGATGCCGATCGTTAAATGCCCTTTTTCACCTCGGTTGATCTGTTGTGCTGATTCAATGGCGTGTTGAGTTTTGGCAAGAATGAAACGGGCGTCCTTCAAAAATGCTTGTCCGGACTCTGTTAAGGCAAGTGGACTCCGCCGCGATCGATCAAATAATTCAAACCCTAATCTTTTTTCTAAATACCGAATCTGTCGGCTCAAAAATCCCTGGTTAATTCGGAGATGATCAGCCGCCTGAACAAAGCTTTGCTGATCGGCAACGGTGACTGCAAATTTGAGGTGTCGAAAGTCTAGCTCGTCCCAATTTAGCTGAGAACGACCACTAACGGAGCCTTGATGAGGTGACATCATGCCAGTTTCGTCATTTTATCTTGATGATTATGCCGATTCTAACGTGTGAGACTGTGGTTTGATTAGGTTCAAGACCACCGATGCGATGGCAGAAAGCCAGTACAAAGTGTATGAACACAGTCAAGCAAGTTGCGATCGTGGGGGGAACTCACGGTAATGAGATGATTGGGGTGGAGTTGGTCAAAAAATTTAGCCTACATCCCGATTTGTTGCAGCAATACAGTTTTTCAGTTCAAACGCTTTTGGCAAATCCTCAGGCGGTTGCTGCCAGAACACGCTATGTCGATCGGGATTTAAATCGAAGCTTTGAGCGCGATCGTCTGCAAAATCAAACCCTGACCCGCTATGAGGATCGGTTAGCTAAACAGATTGATCAGATGCTTGGGCCCTACAGCGATGCTCCTGTAGATGTGATTTTAGATATGCACAGCACGACGAGCAATTTAGGTTTGACGCTGATTATCGATGAAGAAAATCAATTCACTTTGCAGTTAGCAAGCTATCTTCAGCAGATAAATTCATCAATCAAGGTTTACAGCACAATTCACTCCGGTCGAAGGCAGGATGCCCTGCGATCGTTGGCGAAATTTGGTTTCTGCCTGGAGGTGGGGCCGATTGCACAGGGCGTTCTAACCGCTGATTTGTTTCAAAAAACAGAGGCTCTCATTTACACAATTTTGGATTATCTAGAACAGTACAACCGCAATCAAGTTTCGCTTCTGAATCGCTCACTGACTGTCTATCGTTATTTAGAGGCGATCGATTATCCCAGAGATGAGCATGGAGAAATTCAAGCGATGATTCATCCACAGCTTCAATTTAGGGATTACGAAGCACTTCATCCAGGAGATTCAATGTTTCTAACATTTGAAGGAGAAACCATCTACTATAACGGCGCAGCAGTAGTTTATCCAGTTTTTATTAACGAGGCAGCCTATTACGAAAAGGGCATTGCGATGTGCCTGACTCAGAAAGAAAATATCATTGTTTGAAATAGAATGGGATAAAAATGGCAGCGCGTGGGCATTGTGAATCATGACAGGATGGCAACTTCCAAAACGGTTGAAGCCCTACCGTTGGGTGCTTTTCTCTCTTCTGGGAATCCTTTCCCTGACGATCGCCCTTGTTTTAGGACACATCACGTTCCGAGGTGATCGGCTGGCTGCTCCTGAGGCTATCCCATCCCCTTCCGTTTTAGCGACTCCGGCACAGGTAGAACCATCCCCTACTGCAACACCTACTCCCCCTAAAACTTCCGCCATTGGCAAACTAGAAGCCGAGGAAACACCAGCACCAACCCTAACAGCAGAGCAGCAAGCCGCCCAACAAGCTGCCATTGCCGAACTAGAAGCCTCGATTCCCACGATTGATGCCGTAGTGGAAATGAAAGTGGCGATCGAAATTTCGGTTCCGTCTGTGACCGTAGGAGCCTCGGCGGAAGCCTATGTGCTGGATGAAGCGGGACAGCAGATTGAGACATTAACCTCAGGAAGCCGTTACACTGCCCAAGTCAGCGGCGAATCGATCGTGTTTAACGGGTCGCCCCAGTCACAAATTCTCTGGATTGAACCATCCCCGGATGGCGTGTTTTATCTAAACGATCGGGCGTATCGGGGAAGGCTGCTCCTTGCGGCTGCCAATGGTTCGCTATGGGCGGTAAACTATGTGAGTTTACGAAATTACCTCTACAGTGTTGTACCGAGCGAAGTTTCGCCAAGCTGGAACATGGAAGCCCTTAAAGCCCAGTCGATCGCGGCTCGTTCTTATGCCTTAACCTATCACTTTGAACCCATTAATAACCTTTACGATATGGGGGATGATGAATACTTCCAGGTCTATAGCGGCATTCGCACAGAAGCCGATCGGACTAATCAAGCTGTGAATGAAACGGCTGGAGAATTTGTTAGCTATAAAGGCGGCATTGTGGAGTCGCTCTATGCGGCTTCCGAAGACATTGTGCGAGAAGCATTTCAAGGGCAAGGAATGAGCCAACTGGGAGCCTTACGCCTTGCCGATCAGGGTTACACCTATGAGCAAATTCTGGCAAATTACTATCCTGGTACGAAAATAGGACGAATTGTACGGGATTTTTAAGAATTTGCAGAGGAAACGACTTGGCTGTCAGGTAATTTTGCCTGCATCACCAAGCAGTTACCGCCATTCACCTGCAAGCGGTACTCTACCCGATCCATCAGCCGATTCAGAATCAGCCAGCCATATCCCCCTTCCTGATGGTCTTCTGGGGCAGGTGGTAGATAGGTAGACAAATCAAAGCCTTTACCATGATCCCAAATTTCGAGTTGCAGATCGCGGTCTTTCAGCTCCAGCCGAATCAGGACAGGCAAGTTCGGCTGATTTCGGTGGGCGTGGCGTACCACATTGGAATAGGCTTCTACCAAAACTAGGCGCAAACGGCTCGACTGTCGTGACCAGTCCACCTGATCTTGCAATTCCACTTCCAGAGATCCCAGCAGCCAGTTTTCGACGATCGCCATAAACTTGAGATCGCTTGGTACATGCAGTTCAGTTCTCATTGACTACAGAACCTCCAAAGAGAGTAGGGTTTGGTCGTCCTCCTGAATGGGAGTGTAGGCGCGAATGTGCGCCAGTAATTCGCTCAAATTTAGTGTTCCCTGGTGCTGCCGCAGAAGTTGCCATAGTCCAGCCTGTTGCAGCATGGATTGGGCAGAAGTTTGGGTAAAAGTTCCGCCTGCGATCGACGGATCGACCGTTGCTTCGGTAATGCCATCACTGGTCAGCAGCAAAACATCCCCTGAATTCAGGTTTAACGTTCCGGCATTGGCTCGCCAAATGGGTAAAATTCCCAAGGGAACTCCGCGCACTTTCAGGTAAGCCGGTTCGATCGTTTCTGTATCACCGCCATTGCCAACGGTTGCCGTTACCCGCTGCCGTGACCAAACCAACGGATAAATATGCCCTGCATTGGCATAGGTCAGTTCATGGGTTTCGGGGTGGTATCTAGCCAGAACCATTGTGATGAAACAATTACTGCTCACCAAGTCATCGGAAAGGCTCTGATTCAGGTTTTGCAACACCAGATTAGGCGCAGGAGGTGTTTCTAAAGAAAGCTCTCGCCGCAAAAGTGAAATGGCACTGGCCATGAATAAAGCAGCTGGAACTCCCTTCCCAGAAACATCTCCGACGGCTAACCAAACCTCCCCTTGGGGATGCACATACACCTCAAAGAAATCGCCTCCGACTTCGCGGGCAGGATGACATTGGGCTTGTACCCGAACAGTCGTAGAGGTAGACCAGCTTTGCCGTAGCAGGTTCATTTGAATCTGACGAGCAACAGCCAATTCGGTTTGCATTTGCTCGGTTTGGTACTGAATTTGCTGATAGAGCTTTGCTTGGGAAATAGCAAGGGCGGCTTGTTCAGCGACTCCTTGAATCAGCTGAATTTCTGCCGTTGTCCAAGGATGCTCTTGCCCCTGTTTGTACAGCACTAAAACCGCTAATACTTCTTGCTGATAAGTCAGCGGAACAATAAGCTGCGTTAAGGGTTGGGATGGGTTTGCTGTGATCAGTTGAATCTGTCGCTGTTCCAATGCCACCAGCAGTGCGTTTTTGGCAGGGCTTAAGCGATCGGTTGGACTGCAAGCAGTATTTGCTGAATCACAATAAACTTCAGCCGTTGGAGATAAGATGGACTCAACCCCTTTCGTGTCATCAACCGGGTACAGAACACACCGATCGCTTGCAAAGGTTTGCCCGATCGTATCCACAATGGTTTGGAGCATACTGCAATAGTCCAAGGATTCGCGGATGGCCGTCATCACCGTGTTCAGAATAGACTCTCGCCGCAGGGCACTGTGCAATTCATTCGTACGTTGCTTGACCACGCGATACGTTTCAGCAGCTTGCCGTACGACCCGTTCCAAATCATCAGGATTCCAGGGTTTAGTAATGTACTTAAATACTTTCCCCTGATTGATGGCACCGACAAGATCCTCAACATCGGTGTAGCCCGTCAGCAAAATTCGCATCGTGTCTGGATAGGGTTCAACCGTGCGGCTCAGGAACTCTGTGCCATTCATGTGGGGCATGCGCTGGTCAGAAATGATGATTCCCATTTCGCCGATTTGCTCCAGGATTTGCAATGCTTTGGGCCCACTGTCTGCCCGAAACACTTCAAACTCTCGCCGAAAGCTGCGATAGAGCAAATCTAAATTATCAGATTCATCATCGACAACCATTAATTTCAGCTTGCCTCGCTCCACCTCAGCCATAACTCACTCCGCCTCCTCAACCTGATGCGATGTTCCTCAAGACCAGCGAAGAGAACGATCGCCAATGCTTACCTGATGCTTAACGTACCCAGAATGAAAAGGGGTATAACGAGATAGGGAGGATAGGCGATTCTAGGTTTCCTCCTGCCAGAGGGGTAGCTCCATGACTTGCTCAAACATCAGGTCTAAATAGGTTTTCTCCTTGCCTTCGATCGCAGCTTCGCCAAAGTAACCCCGATCGCCATCATGTTCATGGGGGCCGCTGATAATGGCAATGTAGCGTCCTTCATTGCGGGCGCGGTTAAAGGGAGAGCGAAACGTCCATGCCCAGCGCGACGGAAAAACAATGCCACCAATATTTTCCACCCAATCTTCTTCACCTCGGAAGTGGTAAACCCGATCGGCAGCATCAAACCCGTCTTGACCATCAAATACACCGCCAAATGAGAGGACAGTAATATCAACATTGAGCCAATTGTTTAAGTAAGGAACGGCAGCCAGCCCAACTTGGGCCCCGCCACTGGTTCCCATCAGGATAAGTTGAATCGGTTCATCAGCATTGGGCGGAACGGGGTTTTGCTGATTCATTTGTTCCACAATGCTAAGAGCGATCGCCCGGTTGTAGACTTGTCCATAGCGATCGTCGGCAGAAATGGCTAGCCGCCAGAGGTTGCGAAATTGGAGCAAATATCGGGTTGCTTCGAGCCATCCGTCTGCATCTTCGGCAATGTCCCACAAAAAAGCAAAAATCTCTTGCCCGCCAATGTTTTGGTTGGCAGCCGAGTAGGGGAAGACATCGCGCACCATGACACAATCGGGCTGGGCTTGCTCCAGGCGATCGAGAAAGATTTCTTCACCAGAGGCTAATTCATCCGCAGAAAAATCACCCACTCCAGTTAAAAACACAATGTAGCAAAGGGGTATCGTTGCATTCTCCGCAGCAGGTTCATCCTCAAACAAAATCCGTCTAGCCCGCTCTTCAAAATCCTCGGCTCCACCATCTAGCCACCAAACCATTGTCCCAACAGGGGCAAGCGTACCCCACAGTAAGATTAGGATGGCTGAAAAGGACAATAACCCTAGCCAGCCGTTTTGAAAGCCTTGGAGGAGTTTTCTCAAGAGGTTGGACATTTGAGTTTGGGAAGCGGGGGTAATGCGGTTAATTGGGTGAAATTTGCTGTAAATGGGCAAAAGTAAGCCATATCGGACTGCTCATTGCTGTCAATTGCCATCATACAGATTGATTTAGCCACTTGCTTTAATAGACGATCGGGTTTGCGAGGGACGGAAAGACGGTGAGAAATCCAATGCAAACGGTATCCCAGCGGGGAATTAGAAGGGTGATTTGGGACGCATTGACGCTTGATGAGCGGCTTTACACCGATGCCCATGAACATCCTCGCTATCGACGCATTGCTCAATGGATTGTTGCTTTTGCAGCCATTTCCCATGCGATCGGCAGTACTGTCATTTTGCTGGTATACCGAGCCTCAGTCCCGTTGTTGCTGCTGGGGTTTTTGCTGAATAGTCTCAGCGTTTTTTTGGGGTATTACTTCTGGACATTGACCATCTGGAAAATTGGTCGCTGGTTGCACCGTCCTAGCAAGGCAAGACAAGCTAAAACCGAACCGTTCTCACCGCCCTCTTTCAAAGACTTACTTAGCCCCATTGGGTTTGCCCACACACCGCAGGTATTTAACTTTTTAACGGTGATTCCTTTACTGGGTAGACCGATCGAAATTGGGTTAGCACTGTGGAGTTTGCTAGCAGTCATTGTGGCGGTGCGGCATGGTTTAAGCGTCAGCCTATGGCGATCGAGCTTGATTTGCGGGATTGGTTGGCCGCTGGTGCAAGTGGCGATCGGAGTCATACAAATTTGGGTTCAAGGTTGGGCAGAGTGATAAAACGTTGAACGGACGGCTAAAGGACGGCCCTCATCCTGCTGGCAGCACCTTCATTCCTGCTCATGTCAAGCATTTGCTACAACTGCTTCATAAAGGCGTAAAGGTTTGAATGCCGCAAATGCTCTTGTGTGATAATTCTAGACAGTCTTAAATGCAGGACAACTATCTTCAGACAGAATCCACAAGGGGTTTTTAACAATGCATAACTTTTTGCCGATCGCATATTTTCAAAATCATTTTGTTCCCTTTGCAGAAGCAACAATTTCGATCGCCACCCATGCCTTGCACTACGGAACGGGTGCTTTTGGTGGTTTGCGCGGCATCCCTGATCCCCAAAATCCCAATCAAGTATTACTGTTTCGCCTCGATCGCCACTGCAAACGACTGAGCGACAGTGCCCGGTTCATGCACTTTGACTTGCCTGCCGACAAAATTCAAAATGTTGTGACTGAATTTGTTCGCAAAAATCAGCCTAAAACGTCTTTCTATATCCGTCCCTTTGTTTACACGTCTGATTTAGGCATTGCTCCTCGCCTGCACAAAATTGAGAAAGACTTTTTTGTTTACGGCTTGGAACTGGGGGATTACCTTTCCCCAGAAGGCGTTAGCTGCCGGGTAAGTTCCTGGTATCGGCAGGAAGACCGCAGCCTGCCCTTGCGCGGCAAAATTAGCGGTGCATACATTACCTCATCTTTGGCTAAGACAGAGGCAGTGGAATCAGGCTTTGATGAAGCCATTTTGATGAACTCTCAAGGCAAAGTCAGTGAAGCCTCTGGGATGAACATCTTTATTGTCCGAAATGGCACTCTGATTACGCCTGGCTATGACCAGGATATTTTGGAAGGGATCACCAGAGACAGCGTGATTACTGTTGCCAAGGATTTGGGGATTCCTGTGGTAGAGCGATCGATTGACAAATCTGAGCTTTTTATTGCCGATGAAGTATTTCTAAGTGGCACAGCCGCTAAGGTGACACCGGTTCGCCGCATTGAAAACTACCAGCTTTCCAGCGATCGTCCCATCACCGAGAAACTGCGCGACAAGCTAACCGCCATCACTGAAAACCGTGATCCTGCCTATCAAGATTGGGTCAATGTTATACCCATTGGGTAATGCAATTCAGCAAAGTTTTCTGCAACTGCCAATGGATTTAAGTTCAAAATAAATGAGTGGCAGTCAAAGGTCAGGGGAGCATGGGGGACAGTTTAATTCAGCAGAAAACTTTTGAATTTGCCCTGGCTGTTGTGCGTCTTTACCGCAAACTTCAAGCACGCCAAGAGTTCATGCTATCCCCTCAACTCCTGCGAAGTGGCACTAGCATTGGGGTGAAAGTGGAGCAGGCCAGTGCTGAACGCGATCATCGATCGTTTCTGGCAAAGCTTTCTGCTGCATCTGACGATGCCAGGGAAACGCAATATTGGCTCCGCTTACTCAAAGAAGCCAAACTGACTGATATCGACCTCACGCCCGAACTGAACCAAATCAACGAAATCATTCAATTGCTTAACAACCTAACAGACGCAAATTTGGGAAAATAAACTAAACCTGCGCCTTTTATTCTTCATCTCTCATCCGCCAAAGTGCTTCATTCGATACTTCA
The DNA here is from genome assembly GCA_003003615.1 of filamentous cyanobacterium CCP2. GTDB lineage: Bacteria > Cyanobacteriota > Cyanobacteriia > Elainellales > Elainellaceae > Egbenema. Next base: position 10,240 of record PVWD01000216.1, read on the forward strand.
CTTTTCAGCGTTGGCCATTAAGCTATGCATACAATTCCCCAAGTATCCCCAAACCCTGACATAAAATTGAAGTAACAAGATTGGCAAGAGTCCAGAGGTGATGAAATGCTGGTCATCATGACGGAGAATCAAGTTTTTCCGCCGCAGCAAGTGTGTCAGACTTGCCTCATGGCGGATCAAAGCGGACAGCCTCGCTGGTATCATGGGCGACTGCGCTGTGGACGTGCTCTAAGTAAAATTTCTGATAATTTGCCCGATCAGTATGAGTGTCAGATGGGGTTTCGGGTGGCTCACATTGAGGGGTAAAAGCAGGTGAAACTAGTGAGCATGCTAACTGAAGGGCGATTGCAGCTAGAGGGCAAACCGTAGGCTGAAGAAGAACCGATCGCAGGGTCTCGCTTGATGAAGGATGAACACCTTCAACGGAGCAATTACGTTATTCTAGGCTTTAGTTAGGCTGCTTTGCCGAAACGATCGTTTATCGCTCTGGAGAAAACAGAATGACTTGGCGTAGTTCCACCACTCCTGCTGACCGCATCTTTGCATGTCTCCCATACTTATTGCCTTTAATTGATGCCCTTTTGTTCTTTTCTTCCCCCTTTTTCACCCAATTTCCCGCTTTAGCAATCATTTTTGCCCCCCTTGCTCCGATCGCCGGGCTTTATCGGGGAGTTCCGTTCATGGGGCTAATTATTTTCTTTGCTTTGTTTTTGTTGGTGGTCAGGAATGAGAACATCAGCCGCTTCATCCGCTTCAACACCATGCAGGCCATCCTGCTAGATATCATCCTGATTATTTGCAACTTGATTGTGAGCCTGCTGCTGGCGCAAATTCTTGGCGGTGGACTAATTCTACAAACCATCTTTAATGTGATTTTCCTGGGAACGCTGGCCGCCGTAATCTACTCCGTAATTCAGTGTGCCTTGGGGCGTTATGCAGAAATCCCAACGTTGTCTGATGCAGTCCATATGCAGGTGCGGTAGGAATTTGGGGTAGGGATTAGAAGCAGAGATCAAGAGTAAACTCTCTGCCCCAAACTAAAGTTTGGGTTATGAACGAAAGTCAGTTGATGCAAGTTAAAAAAATAATTGGGTGATTGTCTTGTGGGGTAAGCATCTTGCCCGCCCAGTCAGAGGAACCGAACCCTTTATCCTCCTTCACTCC
>PVWD01000033.1 GCA_003003615.1 filamentous cyanobacterium CCP2
CCGGTTAACACATAGGTTTTACCTGTATGAGCGGCTGAATTTTGCAGGCAGGTTGTGGCAACAGTACCAATATCGCGGGCATCAATCCAACTGACTCTCGCATCGTTATAGGGTAGGTAAATGGCATTCTGCCGTTTAATCGTTTCGCTGTAAAACGAAATAAAGTTTTGCATGAAAAAGTTGGGCTGGAGGATGGTGTTTGCCAATCCAGATTCGTTGAGGTAAGCATCGAGTTGTCCGTGCCAATATCCGGTAAGCAGGGTTGCTTCGGGTGAGGCTCCGATGGCTGAAAGTCTGACGACATATTCAACGCTTGACTGCTTTGCTGCATCTATCAAGGTTTTTCCGAGTTCAACCAACTGCGGCACAAAAGGAACCAACAAAAACGCCCTGCTGACTCCTTGAAATGCTTGGTCTAAGCTTGCAGGGTTGTCCATGTTTAGCTGCACGGTTTCTGTAACGCCCAAAGCTTCCAGGATTGCCTGACTGCGTGGATTGTTGTAAGCGGCTCGCACTGGAACACCATCTGCAACGAGGGCTTTGATCACTTCTGTGCCGATCGTCCCTGCGGAACCTGTAACCAGTACTCGATCTTGGCTCATAATTTAGTATGTCTTGCAATGAGTCGATAATTCTAGCTTCAATCCATTACAATTATTTGTCCAATGGATTATTCATATAATGGCAATTCACCATATCAATTTAGCGGCGATCGACCTGAATTTACTGGTGGTTTTCGATGCTCTCATGACAGAACAGCACGTCACACGAGCCGCCGATAAGCTGGGCTTGAGCCAACCTGCGACCAGTAATGCCCTGGCTAGACTGCGCTCTGTCTTTAATGATGCCTTGTTTGTCCGCACTTCCACCGGGATGCAGCCCACCCCAAAAGCTCAAGCTTTAGCAGAGCCAATTCAGCACGTCTTACTTCAGATCCAAGCCACCCTCAATTCCTCCAGCGAGTTTGACCCGCAAACCTCAGACCAAATCTTTACGATCGGCACAACCGACTATGGCGAGTTTATTCTCTTGCCTAACCTGATGGCGCAATTACAAACGATTGCTCCTCACGTCCGTATCCAGGTATGGGCAGCAGAACGGCCACAACTCATCAAGCTTTTAGATGACGGTCAGCTTGACCTGGCCCTAGGAGTATTTCCCGACTGCGCTTCCTGGCAAGCAAAGCAGGTTTTGTTTCAGGAACAGTTTGTTGGCGTTGCCCGCAAAAATCATCCGATGCTAACAGAACCCATTACCTTAGCGTCCTATCTGGCAGTTCACCATTTGCTGGTTTCTACTCATCAGGGAGATTTGTTTGGTTGGATTGACCAAGTGCTGGCACAGCAAAACCTAAAACGGCAAGTGACGATCGCCGTTCCCCATTTTCTGGTTGTTCCGTCTATCCTGGCGCAAACTGACTTAGTTGCAACGTTGGCGAAACGAGTCGCTCAAGTTTGTACTGAAATGCTGAATTTGCAAGTCTTTCCCTTACCGTTTGAGGCGGGTGGCTTTGAAATGAGCTTGCTGTGGCATCGCAAAAATGCCGATGATTTGGCCCATCAGTGGTTCCGTCAAACTGCGATAAAACTTTTGACCTAGAACGCTTTCACAGGTTCTAAAACCGCGTCATTTTAGAGGGCAAATTTGCTGTTTCAGAAAGTGATATGGCAGAAAAATCTATCCAGCTTTGCCCTATATTAGGGCGTGGAGTTCTGCCCGAATCAGTTCAATCAGGATTAGAATAGGAGAGGTTAGATTGCAGTTCCATAACTTGTCTCCATGTTGAAACATTTATCTTGTCAGATTTAATCGCGATAAGATACCAGGCGAAAGCAGGGATTTATGGAAGTGTTGTCCATTACTCTTGTAAAACGGTTTTCCTATTCTCTCGAACGTTCCATCTAGGAGCTATCCGGCCCCTGTTCACATTTCAGATCGGAACGTAGCACATCATCCGGCACACGCTAAGCCACAATCAGGCACGATCGCGATCGTTCACAAAAGTTGTTAATTCCTGAAAATCGCTCTTGTTGTCGCTCGTCGCTTGTATCGTTACCAGGCTAACCACCCGTATAAATTCACTCAATCTAGTCTTAGCTCAGAGCCAATCAGTGATTCAGCCAAAAGGGTGATTCCTACTATGCTGACGAGTTGGTATTCTTCCTGAGCGACACCGAGATTTCTAGTGGTTATCCTAGAGATAAAGGTAATTTAGTACACCCGAATTTACTTTGCTCCCAATTTTGCGTCTGTTCGCTCACACACTAAAGCTATGAATATCCAAGCAATACTTTTACAGTTACAAAATGCCCTCGGTCAAACCAATTTGAGTCGCCAAATGCTTCTCTATCCAGGGTTAGCCGCTTCAGATCCCTGGGTTGAAACGCCTATCGCTGACGAAACGCCCTCTCAATCCATTGAGCCAGCAGAGCAGGCAGCAAACTTTGTCGTTGGTTATAGTGGCTCTCCCAATAGCCAGACGGCTCTAGATTTTGTCTTTTGGATGGCACATCAGGCGCGGCTAACCCTCCAGCGTCCGGTGACGGTTCATGTCGTATACGTATTAGATAGCTGTCATTCATTAAATACTTCCTGCGTTGCGGCTTCCAGTCTCAGTGAGTTGCGGACGCAGTTTTCTACCGTTTCCCAAGCTCAACCCTCCCTACGGGCTGCAAACCGATCGCGGACTGCCGTTTTGACCCGTTCTGAAACAGAACCTCTGGCGGACTCCCAGCTAGTGACTTCGATTTCGTTGACAAGCTCCCTGGAATACGCTGATCGCATCCTGTGGCAAGCCCGCTGTTTGGCAGATGAATGGCGCGGTTCCCTGGAGGCACACCTCCGCTTTGGTTCTGTCACCTCTGAATTGCGGCAGGTTGTTGAAGCGGTCAATGCTGACTTGCTGTTTGTTGGTTGTAGTTCCCCCGATCACGCCCTACTTCAGCACTTCCCATCAGAATTTCCCTGCCCCATTCTCGGTATTCCCACAGAGTTAGAGGCAGAGCCAAATCAGGACAACTAAGGGAGCTGATCGAAGTTTCCCTGCAAGGGTAATTCAGTTTTGCTAACAGGGAATCGTTGAACCCTTAAGCCTCTGATTCATCTTCAGGGGCAATTTCTGCATTTTTACCCCGCACAGGCGGCAGCCGATCGACTAAGCCCATTTCAAAGGCTAGATCGGGCAACTCCCCGACTAAATACTTTCCGGGTTCAAACAATCGACCCGGAGTAAAACACATTTGCCGCAGTTCAACCACTTCGCCGGGTTGAAACATCTGTCTAGACATTCTCCGTTCAATTGCCATAACGTATTTCTCCTAGCACCTCTCCAGGCTATCTCAAAAATTCGATCGGGGTGAGCCGGTGTATGGGGTGGACTGGGCGGGCAAGATACCCACCCCACAAGAATTACAGTTATACTCACCTCACCAGAGTTGCAGTTATGAACCACTGCGGAGTTTGTCGAGAACCGATCGGTCTTCCAGGGTGGAGGTGTCGCCGGAAACTTCTTGACCTGCCGCTAAGGAGCGGAGTAGCCGCCGCATGATTTTGCCCGATCGCGTTTTGGGTAGGGCATCGCTAAAGCGAATTTCCCCAGGACGGGCGATCGCCCCGATTTCTTGAACAACGTGCTTTTTCAGTTCGTTGACCAGTTCATCGCTAGGCGAAAAGGTGCTGTCAAGGGTGACAAAGGCCACAATGTCATTGCCCTTCACCTCGTCGGGTTTGCCCACCACTGCTGCTTCCGCCACGGCCGGATGAGACACCAGAGCCGACTCAATTTCCATCGTGCCCAAGCGGTGTCCAGCGACGTTAATTACATCATCTACGCGACCCATTACCCAGAAATAGCCATCTTCATCCTTGCGGGCCCCATCACCTGCAAAGTAGAAGTACTGCCCATCTTTGGGGGGAATATGCTCCCAATAGGTGCGCCGGAAGCGATCGGGGTCGCCATAGACCGTTCGCATCATGCCGGGCCAAGGATGCCGCACTGCCAGATATCCGCCCTCATTTGCCCCCACCGGATTACCTTCTAGATCCACAATATCCGCCAGGATACCGGGGAAGGGACGGGTTGCCGATCCGGGCTTAGTGGGAATGGCTCCAGGAAGGGGAGTAATCATAATGCCGCCGGTTTCCGTTTGCCACCAAGTATCGACGATCGGGCACCTTGCTCCACCAATAACCCGGTGATACCAGATCCAGGACTCTGGGTTAATGGGTTCGCCGACGGTTCCTAGCAGGCGCAATGAAGTGAGATTTCTGGCTTTGGGCAAGTCTTCCCCCATGCGGATAAAGGCCCGAATCGCTGTGGGAGCCGTGTAGAAAACCGTAACGCCGTACTTTTCAATCACATCCCAAAAACAGCCCGGATTAGACGGACGAGGGGCCCCTTCATACATCACCGTCGTTGCCCCATTGGACAATGGCCCGTAGACGATGTAGCTGTGTCCGGTAATCCAGCCGACATCTGCCGTGCACCAGTAAACATCGGTATCGCGCAGGTCAAAGATCCACTTGGTGGTGATGTGGGTATAGAGGTTATAACCGCCCGTTGTATGCACTACTCCCTTTGGTTTGCCCGTACTGCCGGAGGTATAAAGGACAAACAGCATATCTTCACTGTCCATTGGCTCAGCCGGACAATCCGCCGAAACCCCCTGCCGGATTTCATGCCACCAATGGTCGCGGCCGGCTTGCATAGGAACGCCCTGCTTGGTGCGCTCCACCACCAGCACATGCTGCACGGAGGGGGCACTGTTATTTTCCAATGCCCGATCGACCTGTTCTTTGAGGGGAACGATCGCATCTTTGCGCCAGCCGCCATCTGCCGTAATCACCAGCTTGGCCTCTGCATCCACCAGCCGATCGCGCAATGCCTCTGCACTAAAGCCGCCAAACACCACCGAATGAGGGGCCCCAATTCGAGCGCAGGCCAGCATCGCGATCGCCGCTTCAGGAATCATGGGCATATAAATTCCCACCCGATCGCCCTTTTTCACCCCTAATTGCTTCAGCACATTGGCAAACTGGCAAACTTCCCGGTGCAGTTGGGCATAGGTTAGGGTGCGAGCATCGCCCGGTTCTCCTTCCCAAATCAGAGCGGCTTTGTTGCGCCTCCATGTGGTGAGATGGCGATCGAGGCAGTTATATGAAATATTAATTTTGCCGTTGACAAACCATTTCGCAAAAGGGGGTTGCCAATCCAGCACGGTGTCCCACTTTTGAAACCAATCGAGTTCTTTTTCCGCTAATTCTGCCCAAAAGGCCTCTGGGTTTGCCTTGGCTCGCTCATAAAGCTGCTCATACTCCTCTAGGCTCTTAATCTGCGCCTGCTGCGAAAATTCGGAGGAGGGAGGAAAAGAGCGATTTTCATGCAGAATCGATTCGATCGTTGCTTCTGTCATAGATCGTGTAGTAACCCTAACCTAAAATGCCTTCTATCTTTCTTTACCAAACCATACTTTTTTTAGGGGTGAATTGATCCAGAAGTTAGGCTTTCTTCAATGTTGGTTAGCGTTTTGGGTTGGTTAGCGTTTTGGGCAATATTCCCTACTCCCCCAAAATTTGATCAATCCCCTGCTGCTGTATCCGTGCGTGAACGCGCAGTTGATTTTGACCAAAGCTTTCATAATCTAAGGCTTGGGCACTGGTTTCCAGGTTCGATCGCCCTTGGGTTTCCCACTGTTCGTGCTGAGGCGTGAGGGTTTGAAGAGCTTCCAGGCGATCGGCCGTTTCCGTAGAAGCAGATACACCTGCTGTCGATGGCATGGCTTGAACGGCGCGAATACAGCCCTGAGGGTCGAAGCCTGCTCTCACCATGTATTCATAGCCCAGACGATCGGCTTCCAGGGTTTGCTGATCGGCCAGTTCTGCCCATTGCTGTTCAGTTTCTACCACCTTTGCCTGGTATCGTTCCTCAATTTGCTGCTGCCGCTCTGCTGCCAGTTCTGCTTCCTGCTCAGAACGCTGATTGTCAATGATGGTATCTGCTACGCCCGTTACGACTGTGCCAATGCCGCCAAATAGCCGACCGACCCCTCGCAACACCGTTCCACCCAGGGAATTACGACGATCGGACTGATCATCTGTGCCAAATTCTTGTGCAACCTCGGCTTCGGCATCGGCTTGGAGTTGGGCAAACACCCGATCGCGTTCGGCTGCCGTGATGAAGGTGTGGCGTTGGATGGTATGGGCCATTTCGCGCCCGACGATGCAAGCTAGAGCATGAACATCCCCATGCAGTTGGTCAAACAGGGCCCTGTCCATCATAATCCGGTTGGCTCGCTGAGCAGAGGTGGACTGAGCCGCATCATTAACCAGATTCACTTGCCAGGAGTATGCATCCAACTGATTGGCGCGAGACAACCGATCGACCATGCGGTACAGCGTGTAAAACTCTTCAGTCAGTTCTGTTTTGGCGCGATCGTATCGGTTTTGGTTCCAGGCAGTAATCCGCTGCTCAGGTGAAACTTCTTCTTGTGCTGGATTCTCTTGAGTTAGCCCATCCTGGACAGGCTCTTGTGCTGGATTCTCTTGTGCTGGATTCTCTTGGACTGAATCATCCTGTTGTCCTTCCAGTTCCGACGGCTGCGATGGGGCGACGGAATCCAACATTTGGTAAATCGGATGAATTTGATGAATCTGATCAATCGATCGATTTGGCTGATCAATTAGCTCGTCTGCCTCGTCAAATTGTTCGATTTGCTCCAAAGCATCGGTTTGCTCTGGAGTATTGATTTGCTCCAGAGTATCGGTTTGCTCTGGAGTAGCCAACGGCATTGGCTCTGAGGTATCCATTTGCTCTAAAGCCTCGACCCGGTTCATTTGAGCCAGGGCAGACTGAGCCTGTAGCAACCCTGTGGTGGTGAAGGTGACAAACAGGGCTAAAACGATAGCAGGTTGACGCTGGAAATAGTGCATATGCAAATGAACATTGCTATCAGCAGGATCTCTATCTTGTTTCACGATCGAATCGGGGTGAATGTTCCGCAGAATCGCATGGGATTCTCACGCAATTGGGCGATCGGACTCCCATAATGTTTTACAACTAAGGGTAATAGAGATGACAGTATAAACGCATTTGAATCGATCGCAACGCGGGTTATGGATATTTTGCTGGTAGATGATGAGCGAGAACTAACAGAACCCCTCAGCCGCATTTTGAAACGGGAAGGCTACCGAGTGGATGTGGCCCATAGTGGTGATGAGGGAAGTCGTTTGGCGATCGAACAGACCTATGACCTGCTGATTTTAGACTGGATGTTGCCCCATAAGACAGGGCTAGAAATTTGCCAGCAGCTTCGATCGCGGGGAGATCAAACCCCGGTTTTATTCCTCACGGCAAAAGATACGCTAGACGATCGCGTAGACGGGTTAGATGCAGGAGCCGATGATTACCTGGTTAAGCCCTTCGAGCTAAGGGAACTGTTGGCAAGAGTCCGGGCTTTGTTGCGTCGTCCTCCTACACTGGAGCCACCCCAGCCCCAACGCCTGCACGTTGAAGATCTGGAACTGGATCTAGATAATCAGGTGGCCTATCGGCAAAACCGGGCGATCGAGCTATCGGAAAAGGAAACCCAACTGTTGGCGTACTTTATGCGGCATCCCAACCAACTCCTTACCCACGAGCAGATCCATCAGCAGGTTTGGGGGGAAGGGGAAAAACCAGGCAGTAATGTGTTAGCGGCTCATGTTCGTCTGTTGCGGCGAAAGGTTGAAGCAAAGGGGGAAACCACCTTAATTCACAGTGTTTACGGCAAGGGCTATCGGTTTGGCTCTGCGTGAGTTTGATGTAAAAAATAACCCCATTGCCGAGACAACGGGGATGTTAAGGATTCATTTACAGGAATTGACTAAAATACTGCCTTACCAAATACTGCCTTACCATAAAGCCGGAACAGGCTGTGCGGGAGCAGGTTGTTGAGCAGGCTGTTGGGCAGGTGGAGTAGCCGGGGCAGGTTGCTGCTGGGGAACTTGCTGCTGCTGGGTTTGCTGCTGGGTTTGCTGCACCTGAGTTTCGGTTGTTTGAGTGGTTTCTAGCTCTGTTAATAGCTGGTTGGCTTCATCTTCAGTCACAATCTCCGTGGCAACGACTTCATCAGCTTCATAGTCAACAATGAGATAGGTGCCAGGAACAATCCGACGAGTATCTCCTAAATACCGAAATTCGATCGGGCGAGTCTCCCCGGTATTCAGGAGTTCCACCTGAGCATAGTCATTACCAAATACTCTAATTACTCTCGCGGGAACACGAGTAATACCATCTGCTGGTGTTTGAACGGGTGCATCTCCTTCTAGAGGTGCTTGGCTCACCAGGGAATCACCTGCTTGGGGTAGGGGAGACGCTGCAACTGATTGAGCGAATCCTAAACCCAGGGCGGCGATTAGGGCTGTACCTGCTACTGCTTTGATCCGTAAAGACATTGCTCCAAGTCCTTTTTTTTCAGGTTTTCATCAAAATTCCCTAAAAATCAGGAATTAAAGCCATCCTATTTCACGAAATTACCTCTGGGCAATCGTACTAAAGGCATATCTCACTGGGCATACCTATCTCCCACGAACCCAACCTCATCCCTCCAAAACCTACCGTGTACACAGATCTTGGCTGAGAGTCCCAAACCCTGATAGATCCCCCTTGACAAAGGGGACTTCTAATCCGTTTCCCTCCAAAAGGAGGGTTAGGGAGGATCAAACCCAGTCGTGGCTAGAGCAGATGACTTGTGTGTACACCGTAACCAAAACCTACTCCTCTACAATCAGTCCTGCTGCCGTTTGAGCGGTGACAGGGGCACTAAAGAGATAGCCTTGACCTAGCTCACAGCCAAAGGTTTGAAGTTGCTGTAGCTGTGCATTTGTTTCAATGCCTTCGGCGATCGCATCAATGCCAAGCTGATCGGCAAGGGTGATGATAGTTTTGGCAATGCTGAGATTTCTTTGGCTATCCAACAACTGGCTGACAAAGGAGCGATCGATCTTGAGGTTATTCACCGGCAAGCGATGGAGATAGCTCAGGGAGGAAAACCCGGTGCCAAAATCGTCAATGCTGATTTGAATCGATCGATTTCTTAAGTGGGTCAAGATTTCGCTGATGGATTCAATATCGTGCATCAACATACTTTCGGTTATTTCCAGAGCTAAACAACTGCCCGGTAGACCCGTCTCCGCTAAGACCTGCTCAATCTGCCTGAGCAAGTCGGGTTCTTTTAACTGCCTAACTGATAAATTAACGCTGATTTTAAGCGACGAGGCCGCCGGAAACTGTTCTTGCCAACGGATCATCTGCTGACAGGCCTCCTTTAAAATCCACTGACCGATCGGCACAATTAAGCCTGTTTCTTCGGCGATCGGAATAAACTCAGCCGGGGAAATCATGCCCTTCGTGGGGTGCTGCCAGCGTACCAGAGCTTCAAACCCCAACAGCTTTTCGGTGGGCAAAGCGACGATCGGCTGATAGCGCAGGGTAAACTCCTCTTGTTCAAGGGCGCGTCGTAAATCATTTTCCAGTTCAAGCTGTCTCAATGCCTGCTGGTGCATTGCTGGGTTAAAGATGGCATAGCACCCCCTTCCTTTAGCTTTGGCAGAATACATGGCAAGATCTGCATCACGCAACAAATCCTGACCACTTTCATAGGTGGTTGAACTCATGACAATGCCAATACTGGCTCCCATTGCCACCTCATGGGTTTCCAGCGTAATGGGAGTGCGTAGGTTGTCTAGGATTCGCTCTGCAATCCGGATGGCTTCCTGCAAGCCGCTGATTTCTTCTATCAGCAAAACAAATTCATCTCCACCCAGGCGTACTGCCAGATCGATCGGACGAATCACATGCTTTAGCTTGGCTGCTGCTTCCAGAAGTAGCTGATCGCCCGTCAAATGCCCCAGGCTGTCGTTAATCACCTTAAAGCGATCGAGATCAATAAACAGCACAGCAAAGTGAAAATCATCGTGTCGTCTGACCCGCTCCAGGGCTAAATTCAGCCTTTCTAGCAGCAAACTGCGATTTGGTAAGCCTGTTAAACTATCATGCACTGCATCATACTGAAGCCGTTCTTGATACAGCATTTTGTCTGTGACATCTCTGGAACTGGTTTGGAAATAAACCTGCTCACCTTGCTCATCGGCGATCGTTTTCACCAAACTTTCCAGCCAAATGTATTCCCCCGTCTTTGTGCAAGCTCGATACACCACTGGCGACTGTTTATTCTCTTGGGCAAGCTGCCGAACTGCTACCTGAACCGTACTTCGATCGTCTGGATGGAGAAAGTTGTATGGGTTTTTGCCCACCAATTCGCGGGGTTCAAATCCGAGCAGCACAGCGCAAGAAGGGCTGAGGTAAAGGAAACGCCCGTTTGGATCGTGCAAGCAAATCAAATCTCGAACATTTTCTGCTAGCAGGCGAAACCGTTCTTCACTTTCTCGGAGGGCCGTTTCTGCACGCTGTCGTTCCAGTTCGGCGGCAGCTCGGATGGCAAAAATATGCAAAATTCCAGCGTAGTGATTGCGGTTGCCAAGGGGCTGTTTGCCAATAATGCAGAGTGTTCCCAGCACTTCTCCCACTGAATTCTTTAAGGCAACCCCCAAATAGCCTTGGGCTTGTAATGCTTCTAGGTAAGGATTCGCTGGAAACTGTTGAATGACATTGGCGGCACAGTAGTAAGAGCCTTCATCAACAATTTGTTGGCAGGGTGTGTTTTCAATGCAATAGGCAATATTGGGGCGAAACTGCCCCTCTGACCAAAAAGAGAGGGTTTGCAGCATTCCTCCATCCTGCTCTGCCACAAAGACATGATCCACCCCAAGGGCCATCGCCAAATGCTGTACCAACGTGGGAAAAAAACTCTGTCCTGTGGCAGATGCCGTACTTTCCATTAAGGTTTTGAGCAGTTCTTCGGAGTATTTGCGATCGGTAATGTCACGCTTAATCACCGCACAACGGTAAATCTTTCCCGTTTCATCGCGAATGGGAAAAGACCGATCCCACACCCAGCAAATAGAACCATCTGCCATCATCAGGCGATATTCATCATCAAAAAATGTTTCACCTGTAATCTCGGACTGAAACGCCTCCAAAACCCGCGATCGATCGTCTGGATGCACTGACTTGAGCCAGCTTTGCGGATCGTTATATAGCTCGTTCACATCCGATCCGTGCAGTTTGGCGTATCCAGGATTGAGGTAAATGACCTTTCCCGTATTGATCTCTTTAAGCAACAGGGCATCCTGGATGTTGTCAACAATTTGGCGAAGCTGTTCCTCACTGCGATGGAGCGATTCTGCCATTTGTTTGCGGGTGGCTAGTTGCGCTTCCAACTCCTGTTCATGGGCAATCAATTCATTGATCAACTGGCTAAGTGCCTGGGAGAGCTTGGCCGTTTCTTTTTGACCCAACACCATGGGAATTGCCACGTTGCGGTTGCCCTGCCGGATTTGATCTGCGGCGGCAGCAATTTTCAAAATGGGGCGAGACACCCTCGCAGCGACCAGCCAGCCTAGCACGGCAAATCCACTGCTGAATAGAAGCCCTCCCGCCAGGATTCGCCCATAAAGCTGTTGGACTGGAGCAAAGGCGATCGTGGTTGGTTCGCGTACCAAGACGATCCATCCTAGCCCTGGATAAGTTGCGTAGCCTTGGCTTTGGGTGAAGCCAACTAAGTAAGTTTCTTGATCAGACCACTGTTCAACAACATATCCATCTTGCTGAGATTGGGCGAGTTGGACGCTTTCTAGATCTAGAGATTCCTCTTCTGGGTTTTTTTCGTGCCAGCCCGGTGGAGCAAGGAGGACAGTACCATCTTTGGCAAGTATGAACAACTCTTTCCCTTGAGCGGCAGGGCTATCCATCAGTAAGGATTCAGTGGTGGTTGCCCAGTCCCAACTCAGGTGGGCCCCCAATACACCCTGAAATCCGCCCTGAGCATCAACAACTGGCGTTGAAACATCCACAAACCGCAGAGGATCTCCGGTGGGGTTGGGTAATAACTTTGCCAGCAGTACGGCTTCATGAACATCACCGACATAAGGCCCCGTTTGGGCACCCGTAAACCAGGGTCGTTCTGCAACGTTTTGCCCCTGCAAAAGCCCTTTGGTACTAGCCTGCACAACACCTTCTGCATCTGCAAAGCCAATCCAGGAGTAAGTGGGGTAGGTATCCTGGAGAATGTTGAGTAAGTCTTGCTGCTCAGATAGAGGCGTTTGGGGGTTACGAAATGGAGCAAGCCCAGCAATGATTTGGATCTCGCGGTAACGCTCAAACATATCGCGATCGAGATTATAGGATAAAGATTGCGATAGATGAGCAAGCTCAGATCCAACCCGTTGCTCAAGCTGTTTCTGGGCAGATGTTGCGGCAGCAATCCCAAGAACGAGAGCAGACAGAAACGTCATTCCAGCAAACACCAGACCTAATTGGATGGAGAGGCTAAGTTTTGCCCGTTGTGCAAACAGTTGATTCACAAGCCCTTTGTATAAAGGTGTAGGTTCCGTAATACTGCTTCAGTATTCCCGCAAGAAAAAGTTTAATCAACTTTTCTCAAAGCGATGGTTAACCTTGAAAACCGTATTCTTGCGGCATGAAAACGATATAACTTCATGAAATCTTAAGAAAGAAGCGATGTTAAAGTATTAATTGGACAGCCAGCTTTTAGGAGTACTAAAACAGAAGAAATAGGTGGGCGATTTACCGCTATTTCCAGTTAATATGCCACAGTTAGCTTTTGAAAAACCACGCAGAGTTTGGCTTTATTATTATTCTTTAAGATTATAAAAACGGTATTGATACAGAAAACGGGTAAGCAATGCCCACCCGATGAAAAATTATCGCAATCTTTTTTCTAGGTTCTACTCGATCGTGTGGATTTTGAGAAAATTTGTTCCGCCAGCAGTTCGCATCGGAATTCCCCCCATAATGAGTACTCGATCGCCTGGTAAAGTAAGCTGGTATTCGAGCAGGTGGGCTTCTGCCTGTTTAACGGCTTCCTCAAAGGTTTCGACTTCGCGCTCAATCAGAATCGGCTTTACCCCCCAAACCAGGTTCAGTTGATGGTAAACCTTGAGGCTGGGAGTGAGGGCAATCACAGGTGCTTTAGGACGTTCTGCTCCAGCGAGCCGAGCCGTGTATCCGGTGCTGGTATAGGCGACGATTGAGCGTAGGTTCAATGTTTCATCGATCGCGTTCAGGGCTTCGCTCAAAGCATGGGTTTCATCGGATTTGGCCGGTGGATTGTTGACAAACCGCAAACCCTTTTCCACCTCAGAGGCAATCCGCGCCATGATTGCAACCGCTTGGACAGGATACGCCCCTACCGCAGACTCGCCCGAAAGCATAATCGCATCGGTTCCATCGACGATCGCATTTGCCACATCGCTGGCCTCCGCCCTTGTGGGACGAGGATTTTGAATCATGCTCTCCAACATTTGAGTGGCCGTAATCACCGGAATGCCAATTTGGTTACAGCGACGGATAATGTGCTTTTGCAACATTGGAACTCGCTCCGGGGGTAGCTCTACCCCTAAGTCACCCCGCGCCACCATAATGCCGTCACACTCAGGCAAAATGTCTTCCAGGTTTTCGATCGCCTGCGGTTTTTCAATCTTGGCTAAAACGGGAGTGTCTGATTTTCCCTTCTCAGCCAACAATGCTTTGAGGGCACGAACATCTTCTCCTCGTCGGACGAAGCTTAAAGAAATCCAATCTACCCCTTGGGCAAGCCCAAACTCCAGATCGCAGATATCCTTCTCGGTCAAGGATGGCAACCGCAGATTGAGGGTTGGCAAATTCACGCCCTTACGGCTTTTCAACAGCCCTCCTTTCACCACCTGACAATGAACTGCATTTCCCTCCACATCCTTAACGTTAAGCTCCAGCAAGCCATCATCTAAGAGGATTTGGGTTCCGGGGGTTGCTTCCTCTGCTAGGTAAGGATAGTCGATCGATATCGTATGGGGCTGATCGTGAAATTCATCAATGGGAACCAATGTTAAAATTCCACCTTCGGTTAGATGCATTCCCCCATTCCGCGTTTCACCCACCCGAATCTTCGGCCCTTGCAGGTCTTGCAGAATGGTGACGGGCATCTCCAGTTCTTCAGAGACTTGCCGAATCAGGGTTACAGTTTGAGCGTGATCATCGTAGCTGCCATGGGAAAAGTTTAGACGTGCGACATTCATCCCGGCCCGAACCATTTGCTTCAATACATCGGGCGATCGGCTGGCGGGGCCGATAGTTGCAACGATTTTGGTGCGATGCGTGAGAAGTTGCATAAGCAAGTCATGGTGAAAGAGTCCTCACCGTCAAGATATACATTCTGTTTGTTAAGAGTAGTTTAGAGTGTACAGATCTCATAAAGATTCTCAAAAATGAGGGCAAATGTAATCTACAGCACTAAGTCTTGAGGGAAGTAATGAATCTATTCACCAGATTAAGTTAAGCGTTTGAAGTGAGATGTCGAGCGTCACATCTTGTGAGGGTATCCCATTGGGGGATGTAGAGTTTGCTCAGTGACACGATGATAACAAGAGTGGGCTATCCTTAAACCTAAATATCATTCATATCGTTATGCAAACTTCACGCATTGCACTTCATCCGGATGGCTTAACTTGCTCAAGATTGATTTGGGGCGTTTGGCGATTGGCAGAATGGAATATTTCTACGACAGAATTGCGATCGTTTATTGATACCTGCCTGGAACTGGGTATCACTACATTTGACCATGCTGATATTTATGGTGAATATACTTGTGAGAGCCTATTTGGAGAAGCTCTAAAGACAAATTCCTATCTGCGCGATCGAATGCAGTTAGTCAGCAAATACGGCATTAAACTTGTTTCACCAAACCGTCCTGAACATACGCTCAAACATTATGATACGAGCCAGCAACACCTCCTTGCTTCAGTAGAGAATTCTCTTCAAAACCTACAGACCGATCGCCTAGATTTGCTGTTGATTCACCGCCCTGATCCCTTCATGAATGCGGATGAAGTGGCAGAAGCATTTACAAAGCTCAGACAAGCTGGCAAAGTTTTGTACTTTGGCGTGTCGAACTTTACGCCGAGCCAGTTTGACTTATTGGCATCCCGCTTAGATTTTCCGTTAATTACCAATCAAATTGAACTATCTGTAATGCATCTGACTCCCTTTGAAGACGGCACTTTGGAGCAGTGTCAAAGATTACGGATTGCTCCAATGGCGTGGTCGCCCCTTGGCGGAGGGGAACTCTTCTCTGGTGAAACGCCGAAAGTAATCCGGTTACGTCAAGCTTTAGAGGTGATCGCTCAAGAACTCAACGCAACGATCGACCAGATCGCCTTGGCGTGGCTGCTAGCTCATCCGGTGAACATTGTGCCAATCTTAGGTTCTGGAAATCTCGATCGGATTCGATCGGCGGTTGGGGCAGAGAGATTCCATCTTCCCCGTGTGGAGTGGGTTACAATTTTGATCGCTTCTACAGGAGTGCCAGTCCCCTAGGGTTTTGAGCGTTGGTTTTGAGCGTTGACATAAGGTTTCCAGTCAACTTGTTCTTGCAAAAGAAACTGACGGAGCTGTAAGCCGATCGCCTTCAAAGAAAAACATTCTTCTGCCCGTTTTCGAGCATTTTGCCCCATTTCATACTGGAGATCTGGATCATCTAAAACTTGTCCGATCGCCGTTGCGAGGGCTTTAGAATCTTCGCGAGGAACAACAATACCACCTGCGGACTTTCCGCCTGCCAGAATATCAGGAATACCAGGAGCCGCTGTCGCCACAACGGGTAGCCCACAGGCCATCGCCTCAATCGGAGCAACCGGAAATCCTTCATGACGAGACGGTAGTGTGTATAAATTTGCCGCTGCTAAATACTGACAAATCAGGTTTCGATCGCGCACATATTCATCAATCCATTTCACATGTTGAATCTGTTTTTCAGCAATGAGTTGGTGGAGCTTTTGAGAATCGTTGCCCGTGCCAATTAAGATTAGCTGGAGAGGTTGATGAGGCCGATCGCGGTAAACTTTTTGCCAAGCCTCCATCAAAATATCCAGACCTTTACGATACAGGTCAATTCGCCCGTGATAGATGACCACCTGAGCCTCAAGCGGAATTCCCAGCATCTGACGAGCCGAGGTTTGATTGGGCGGTTGCCAGCTTTCAACATCCATTGGATTAAAGATTTGGGCAATTTTCTTTGCTGGGATGCCGTACTGCTGCTGCACTCGCTGAATTTCCGTTTGAGTGGCAATAATTAACCCGGCACATTCCTTCAAGGCGATCGGTCGTAGCGGACGCTCTAAGCGGCTCAGTTGAAAATCTCCTCCCTGAAAGGTGGCAAAAACAGGAATTCCCAAAGAACGTCCTAGCATGACGCACACATCAAACCGGGCGTATTCATATTCCTGACAGAGGATAGCCTGCACATTTTCTCGTTGCAATTCCTGCCGTAATTGTGCCAGTGGCGTTGCCAAATAAGGCGCAACATCGCGAACCAGAGAATACCAAAAATGACGAATACCTTGAACCTCTCCAAAAACATCCTTTGTCGTCCATCCGTAGGGATCAATCATGGAGCGACGAATGGTGTGATAAATTTTAGGACAAGGCAGAACACAAATCGTTATGTCTGTGGGTTGATGCTTGTATCGTTTTACTTCAGTTGTTTGTCGTGAAATACAAAAAAGCACAACTCGGACATTGGCTAAACGTAATGCATCAATGTAACCAAAGAGCCAACCGCCTGTCATTTCGTTGCAGAATGACTCGAAACTGACTGCGATCGAATCTAGAAAATCTTCAATCGCATCTCCCCAATGTAAAAGGGCGATCGAGGGTTGGGAAAAAGTATTCATCCGTTAATCGTTTTTTGTAAATAGCGTTTGCATAAAACCCCATTAAAGATGTTTCTTTAAAACAAAAATATTACCTTCCCCCCAGGGTATCCATCGTCTGAAAGGATATCGAGCAATTTCGTCATACCCGTCTACTGAATTGAGCGCAACGACATAATCATCACGATCGACCCAATACCAACTCTTTTCTGGTTCTTCATTCCAATCATCATAATCTTCGCGGTACAGGTACCAGGCATTAAATTCAAATCCGCCATCGATAAGATTCGGAGAGATTCCTTGATCCTGAACAAGATGATTGAGTGCATCCCAACGAGCACGATTCCAGGTGAGGGAGTCTCGCGTTGCAGCAACTGTGAACCCGCCATAAAGTAAAAGGATACTCAATGAAAAGGCAACTATTTTTCGATTGGTAAACCATTGATTTACACCACGACTAACCAGAACCGCCATCATCATGAGCGGCGGCAAAAGGAATAGCAAATAGCGATCGTAGAAACCAAAGGCACTCAATCCTAAAAGGCATAAGGGAAGTAAGTAGACGACTGTAATGGTAAGACTGAGGATAAGAATCGGCAGATAAAATGATGATCGAAAATTGTAATAATTACTCAAGATAATGGAAATTGCAAGACAAAAGTTATGTACCAGGAGCGTCGCACCAATTACCCCGATCGCAGTTATCATCATCCAGAAAAACGGGGGAGCTTTTGCCCATTCACTATCTTTCAAAATGTGAACACCCACTCCCAAATCAACCAGAATATTTCCATGCAATGGCATGAGACGCTGCTTGGAAATGAGCGTACTTAGAACAATAAAAATGATAGTTGATAAAACTGAAAGGCTGAAGATACGATGTTGTAAGGATAAGTTTTTTAATCGAGTTACCAGTGAGAGGAGCAAAAACGGAAACAGGAATACTCCCAAATAGACAAGGGCGTAGAGTGCGATCGTCGTGAAATTAATTGCCGTATTTCTTAAGCCTTGAGAAACTTCTTGAACTAGTGTGTTGATTTGATTACCATACTTAGCTGGAGCACGTAACGTAATCTCCAACCAAAACTGGTAAGTGAGCTGGATAATAACCCCTAAAGCAGTAGGAGCAAAGCCAACTACAACCGTTCGCAGACTCAACCCCTTCTTAAGGATATATGCAATGCCAAAACCAAATGGCAGAATTAAGCCAAGTTGTCTGGACAGAAGCGCAACATACGAAACCAGAATACCGATGATGCAATCAAAAGATGAATCTTGCCTAAGTCCCCGCACGAGGAAATAAAGAGCGACGATCGCAAAGCCAAAGAAGGGCACATCATTCATGAAAGAATGGGCAAGTGAGAAATAGATGGGATTTAGCGCAACAACCAAAGCTGCAAAAAAGGACAGAGGTCGGCTAAGATTCACTTCTCTCAGCAAACCATAGGTGGCTAAAATCCCAGCTAATCCCAACGTTAGCGTTGAAAACCTCAGAGCCGTAAACGAAAAGCCGAAAGGCAGACAAAATAACGTGCCCCACAAAACCTGAGTGAGTAGATTTGTGGCTGTCCAGTCTGAAAACTGAAAATCTCCTGTTTCCAAAAGCTCCCTGACGCTAAAAGCATACGCCCAATCATCATTGATGGGGAATTCGCCGATCGGATTGACAATCAAGATCAAAATTCCCCAGATGGCACTAATCGCAAAGAGCCAGGGAAGTTCGTCTTGCAGATCTTTTATCTCTAATTTAATCCCTTTCATAGACAACATCAGTTAATTGATCAAATTGCAATGATTAAAGCAGCAATCAGTTTTTACCGATTGACCAACCCAACTAAAACGAAGATACGAACAAGGCGATTAGAGAGAGCAATTGAGAAATCTGAAGGAATCTAAGTGAAAGAATGGTAGACGCATATTATGAATGATTTTTTACCTCTATTGACGAATTTAGAGATGAAGAGGATGACTCATTTTTCTTTTGAACCACTTGCTGGGGAAATATCCAGCGCGGTAATGTTACGAACAACATGTATGTAAGGAAAAATAAAAGCACCCAATTATTGAATTGATCAAAATACATTACTACTCTTTCCCAACGGCTTGGTTCCCAATTTCCGATCATCTTGATCCACATTGTCAGAATGATACTGAATAGTGTTAAGGTTGACAGCCTACTTAGTGAACTCTCCGTTTTTATCCAAAAAAGAATTTGAGGAATTGTAAAAATTAAAAATATTAAGCGATAAGCCCAATTATTGCCAAAAAGTAAAAATGTTCCAATATAAATCATTGCTCCTACTCTAAATGCATCAATAACCCCTTCCTCAACATCAACTTTTGCAGAACCCGGAGGTAAAGCCCAATGCAGAAACCTCATCCCCCTCTTGGAACTCAGGAGCAGCAGAGCCAAACACAGCACTACTAGTCCCACCTTGAGGAAGCTTATCCTGCCAAGCAAAAATTCTTTTTGGAGCAAGCTCAAAATAACCCTATAGCCATAAGACCAGAAGTCTTCCTTTAAAGTTGCGCTGCTAATTAACTGGATGTCATTAAGATTTACGATTAAATAGAAAGTAAAAATTCCCACAACTAAGGAAAATAAAATTAGAAATTTTTTTCGTCTTTCCCTAATAAAAGCTACTGATGCAAGAATTGGAAATATCTTGAGAAATGCAGAAAACAGGATTAATGAACTGGAAAACAAAAGCCGTTTTTTAAGTTGACTATTCAAAATTAGAAGGGATGCTGCTAAAAATGTAAAAATAATTAGATCGTTATTACCTCGCTCTATCCCCAGCATTACTGCTGGAGAACATAGGATAAGTGTATACACTGCGGCTTCAGCATAATTTATTCTCTGTATAATGAGAAGAGTTGATATGAAAAATAGAAATCCAAAAATGACACCTATTAAGGCAGTTTGCTCTTGATCAATGCCAAGATTGGCTAGAGCTAGCCAAATTTTAGGATAGTTCATCGGCATAGGTGGCACATATGGATCGCAGGGATTATCAATGCGCGGTTCATAACCTAGCCTGTAGCATTCATATCCAGATGTGATCACTCGTAAATCTCGAAATGAAGGCCACATTTTGGGAACCCCCGGAAAAACCCACCAAGGATGATTCCATTGTTCTGATTCATGGGAGAAGAATGCTTTGGCAAAGATAGGTAAGAAATACGATATCAGAGGAACGAGCAACAGAACCCGTCCATCTATCCATGTCTTTCTGTTCAGATGAGAAATAAAATGGAAGTAAGCGATTCGCACAATATGCATCATAGTTACCTATTAAAAAAGTTTGTTTCAAGTTCATTTAGCTAAAGTACTACAAGGATGTATTGACAAAAATGAAGTTTGTGCAGGTGGTATGAACCAGCCGATAGGGAAGCTTTTCAAAGAATGCTTTAATTCTGTTAGCATCATTATCAAGCCCAAATGTGTAATATTCTATGATTACAACCTTAGGTTTATGTTTCTCGTAATCTAATGTTTTCCAAACATCAATCTCAGATCCTTCAACATCAATATCTAATAGATCAATTTGACCAATTCGGTGTTTTTGTAAAATTGTCTCAAGGTGATAAGAAGGAACCTTAATAACTTCCTTTAAAGGAACACGAAAATAACCCTTTTCTGCTTGTTCAACCGTGCTTGAGTAACTGGGAAAATAAGACTGGGCAAATTCAACTTTTCCTTCTTGCGACGAAATAGCAGCCCACTCAACAGTTGCTCTTTCTTGTTGCAAAAGCTCACATTGAGTGGGATCAGCATCTATGCAGATACCTGTCCAGCCATTTTTCTCAAAAAAGTAAGTATTCGACAGATATGTAGGATGCCCTGCCCCTACATCGACAAAAACGCCCTTTGCTGGAAGATCAATATTTTTATAAATATATCTATCTTCGCCGAACTGGGAATGGAACCTCGGATATTCAACAGATCCACTGTTCAACTTAAACAAACTATTCCTTAGGCTATTAATCTGCCGTTTAGTTACAGATTCAACAACTTTAGTCCACTTAATGCCCTGGGAATTCATCGTAGAAACCTTCTCCATCAAGTTTATTCATCAGGAAATACTACAACATAAACTTACGTTGCCTCACCTTTTCTTCTTATGACTAAAAACACGCTTTACCCAAAGTCGAAACAAAACTTGCCAGTAACCTCCACCAACTTTTATCAAGCGAAATGAGGAGATTCCCATGTCTGGAGTACGGTTGATCCAGGAAACTGCCACTTCCCTGACGGTGTAACCCATCAGTAGAGGTAAAAGACCTGTCTCAGCATTAATCGCAAAACCTGACTGGGTTAACTCTAAGCTTTCATATACCTCCCGTCGCATTAACTTAAGGTTATTTGTTAAGTCACGAAACTTTTTCCAAAACAGTATCCGTGCTAAAGCATGAAAACCTCGATTGACAATGATTTTTTGAATAGGATAGTTAAGTAGAACGCTATGGCGAGAGAAACGGCTTCCCACAACCACATCGTAGCCATCGGCAGCAGCATCGAACAAATCTCTAATCTCAGGTAGCAGATGTTGAAAATCGCAATCCATCGAGAGGATATAACGACCTGTTGCTGCCTTGTATCCATCCTGCAAGGCTCGCCCTACTCCATTGGGTGGAGTTCTGTAGATTGGTTTGATCAAGCTATCCTCGTTTGCTAGGCGGGCTATCACTTCACGGGTGCCGTCACGGCTGTTGTCATCTACTAGAATGATCTCCCAGAGATATTTACCAAAGTGTGTTTTTAATCGTGCAATCAATGGCTCAATGTTCATCTCCTCGTTGTGGCAAGGAATCACAACGGAAATCGCATTATAGAATTGCTCATGATTACAAAGTGAAACTGAAGGGCGTTCTACGCTACGGGGCGGTTTCTGAGCATGAATTAAAATGACACCTGCCAAGGTTTTGATACCGGGTGTATTTTCTAGCAAGATTGATAAGTTTCGCAGCAACCAAATCAAATCGCGGGTGAGTGGAGTGTAAACGAAGTCGTGGAAGGTTGCAAATACGCGAATAAATCCAAGTTCAGAAATGAGTTCGTAGAGTTCGGGACGATTAAGCAGTTTGCGCGGATCTTTTTTACCAAAAATTTGCAAGAATGCTCGCCGCATTTTCAGTGCAATGTTCCAGGGATTACTTTCGTAAAAAAGAACCTGTCCACCCGGTTTGAGTAGATCATAAACTTGTTGAAGAAACCAAGCGCAGTTCCGCTTGTCCATTAAGTCTACTGCAACAATAAAATCAAATTGCCTACCTGCTAGATCAGTTAATAGCGATCGACTATTAACAAACTCAACTGAATCTGATAGATCGATCGGTTTAGAATGATTAGAAAAGGTGACAGCAGTGATCGGATTTTCGTGACGTGAAACACGCAATAGCTGTTGAGTAAAAAATCCTTGACCACAACCGAGTTCTAAAATGGTTTGACCAGGTAGCAAATGCACCATATGGCGAAAAGACTGTGCCCTCCAGAGTAATCGATCGCTGTAAATTGGATCGCGTTCTTTTAGATATTGATCCCGGAAGTTTTCTCGTATACCAAGAATGCTTTCAAAACATGAATCTTGTTTAAGATTAGGAATTGATTGAACCATAGTAATCGCCCCAACTCATCTGTATCGTTAACTATAAAATTTCTTTGTACACCACTGTTTTTCAATCGGATGTTAGATTCGAAATCTTTATCTCCTTCAACTTAGTTTACAAGCTTGAAAATTGCTCGTGCTTAACATTTTTCTGTTTTCTACCTCGATTTAAACACAACTCGATCGTTGACAGTGTAATTGAATCCAGAACCAACAATGATTCCAACTAAGGTATTAGCCACATAGTGAAGTCCTAACCAATCTAGAATTGGAAACAATAGAAAACTACGAATGACAATTGCAGCCGCACAAGACAGATGATAGAGAGGGACTTCTCGCCTAAGCATTTGCTTTAGGTTCCATTGTGGGCTTGACCAAACCCAAAGGCGATAAACTAAGAAACTAAAAAACACAGAAATTTCAATTGAAACTACGTTAGCCAGGTTGCGATGCAATGATTCTTCAAGGTCAAGCGACTCAATCAGCCCAGCAATTAAAACGACATTGAAAACAGCCGTAATTGCTCCGAAAAATAGAAAACGAATAATACGATTTTGATAGAACTTTTTCAACATAATGAGTTACCATTGGAAGGCATTTTCTTCAAACACCGAAAAACGTAACTTTATATCCATCGCTGAACATTTTGAGTGTAAATTTCCTTCAAAATGTCTGTGACTGAGTAGGTTAGTTCCCAACTGGGATAGTGATGCTTGAATTTGTGAATGTTGCTAATCCACCAGATGTGATCACCAATGCGATTTGACTCAACATACTTCCAGTCCAACTTTTTGCCAGCGATCGCCTCACAATGTTGAATGGCTTCGAGCATTGAGCAATGACTGAAACGACTACCGCCAATGTTGTATACTTCTGCAACTCTAGGAGCCTGATAGAAGTGGTAAAATGCATTCACTAAATCGTGGCTATGAATGTTGTCGCGCACCTGCTTACCCTGATAACCAAAAACCTGATAAGGAGTGCTTGTCATGGTGCATTTCATCAAGTAAGACAAAAAGCCGTGCAGCTTTGTCCCAGAATGACCTGGCCCCGTCAAACAGCCACCCCGAAAAATACCTGTCTTGATGTTGAAATAGCGACCATATTCTTGAACCAACACATCGGCTGCTACTTTAGATGCCCCAAACAGAGAGTGTTTAGTCTGATCAATACTCATTGATTCATTAATTCCCTCTTGGTAAGGATGGGGCGAGTCAATTTCCCAGCGTGTCTCCTGTTCAATTAGCGGTAAATTGTTTGGAGTATCACCATAGACTTTGTTTGTAGAACAGAAGATGAAAACAGCATTTGGACAATGCTGACGAGTATTTTCCAGGAGAACTAGAGTTCCATTGGCATTAACTGAGAAATCCATGTGAGGGTCGTTTGCAGCCCAGTCGTGGGAAGGTTGAGCGGCAGCATGGATGATTAGATGAATATCGCTGCTGTATTCCTGAAAAATAGTGGTAATCGCTGCTTGATCTCGAATATCGACGGATTTATGAATATAGCGATCCCCATAGTCCTGCAAAAGTCGATCGCGGTTCCATTCGGTTGATGCATCATCACCAAAAAACACACGGCGCAAATCATTGTCAATGCCTACTACGGTATAGCCTCGATCGCAAAAAAAGCGTACCGATTCTGAACCAATAAGCCCTGCTGAGCCTGTTACTAAAATAATTGGCATATCTATCCGTTTTGTGGGTGAATGATCAAAATAAAAAATTAAAATAAGGAAAATCAATTTATCTCTAGTTAATCGATCTTTTGCCAAAGGGATGCTGTTTCTGTGCCCCAAAGATGAGCAGGTTGAGTGTAGTAACCCAGCCATTTCAACGGGCTAAAAAATGTGTACAGAACCTCCTTTCTGCGAGGGGAAAGCTTGGAGAAGGAAACATCGTGAGTCAGAATTGTTAATTGATTAATAAAGGTGGCAGTTTTTACGCACGGTAAATTGATTAGAGCCTTTAACTCATCTAATGTATAACCTCGCCGGACATGCCCCCACTCCGCCATGATTTCGGATTCGCTTGGGCAGTAGGGCTTCATAAAGCTGTAATAGGGAAACCGCCAATTTTCGTTCGGTGTGCTGACTAAAAGAAACCCATTTGGCTTTAAAACTCTTAGTGCTTCAGAAATTGCCTGCTTGTGATCAGGAACATGTTCCAGAAGATCAAACATCGTTACTGCATCAAACGATCGATCTTCAAAGGGCAGATGAGTGGCATCTCCACAAACAAACTGCACTTGTTTTTGTTGATTACATGCAGCGTTTGCATATTCAGCATTGAGATCAACATTGACAATTTTCGCCTGGGGATACAGTAAAGCGGTTAAACCACTTTGTCCTCCTCCAACTTCCAAAATATTCGTAAAGGATTTTTCTGGAGCGATCGAATGAATAGCCCGCATCTTTTCCCGGTAAAAGAAACCCTGAGTATAAGGTTGGGGAAATGGATTGCTAGAAAGAAATTGGTTGAGTTTTTGTTTATTCATTGATTACGATAAGTCCTTTTCAAGAACTGAGTGAACTTGCTTTAAAGAACCTGCGCTGCAAACTTACCTTGAGCAGAAATGGCAAAACTGCCAGTACCTCTCTCAAGGATCTATTTCGTAAGTCTGCTTTTTCGGCATACCTTTCAGCTTCAGAAATGTACCACTGTGCTACCTTTCTTTCTGCTGCATAATTCTCAGCCATCTCTAAATATTTCTGGGGATGAACTAACGGCAGTCCATTAAAATTAGTTCGGTTAGATGCTGTTTTAAGTAGACTGTATTCTTCCAACTCAAGATACTCTTCTCGAATCAAGATCAGCATATTTTGGGCATACCAATACTCCACACAACTATTTCGCCAAATTTGGCTTCTCATGCAATCTACTGGAACATAATTCTTGTCTCTAAAGCACTCTATCCAATAATCTATCCACTGCTCATTGACGTGCCCTGTTCCACCTTGAAAGGGAATGGCCGCAGAGAAAAGAATGACCGGAGCCAATTGTGTAAGAGAATCTACGAAGGATGTAGCACACTCTGGTGGCAGATGTTCAGCCACCTCCAGAGAGATTGCTAGGTCAAATTTTCTGTCAAGAACCAAAGGTTTTGTCAAGTCAAATGCTAGAAACAGTTCCTTGGGAATTTCTAACTGATCCTGACAAACGTATTCTCCATCAACACCCAAAATATCTTCAATACCACACTCACGCAAAGCAGAAAGCCAAATTCCTGCACCACAACCCACATCAATCACTGATTTCGGCTGCACAAATTCCAGGACGATCGGAATAATTTCTTTTGCCGATCGAATGGTGCCTTCTCTCATAGCGTCATAAAACTTTTCAGTATAAGGTTGCAATAGTTTACTCCAAAATACGTGAATGAATATGTTTTAGCTTGATTTATCTTTTAAGTTTCTATAATTAAAATCATCTTCGAGAAAAATAGAAACCAATGCCTGAAAAACAACCAAAAATCTCTGTGATGAGGGTCATATTTCTGCCCTTAAAACCTTTGATCAATGCATTCCAGAGCAGCCTACTGTAATATCTTGGCAAAGCCACAAAGAGCCGACGAAGATTTCCCCAATGATGATATTTAGCAAACTGAATCAGTAAAGCAGTGACATGTCCACGCATATATTGAAATGACTGTTCCTGTAGGTGCTCTAACTCTTTTCGGTGATAGTGAAACACAACAGCGGCAGGTTCATAGCGGCAGTGCCATCCCTCAGCCAGAATGCGATACCACAGTTCTGAATCTTCGCTACAGCCGGATGCACCTGCCCCCAAGCGTTCATCAAACAGTCCAATCTTATTAAAAACTTCTCTGCGGAAGGCCATATTTGCACCTGCCCCTACAAACCAAGCCGGAACGCCAAAGGGTTTCATTGCTTCAAAAAACTCAGAATCAAACACCAAAGCGCGATATTTCCAGCCTGGCCCACCTACGCCTCTGTGAAAAATTAGCTGGGCTTCACTGTCCAATTCCGCAGGAAGCATGAGTCCAGTGACTGCCATCACCCTCGGATCGTGAAAACCTTGTTGCAGTCGAAAAATCCAATCTGGATGTACTTCTACATCATCATCCGTAAAGGCAATCAGGTCTCCAACGGACGCTTGAATGCCTGTGTTGCGCGCAATACTTAATCCTGGCTGTGGCTCTAAAAGATAGCGTACTGCTGGAAACTGAGCCACAACGTTTTTGGTGGCATCGGATGAAGGAGCGTTATCAACCACAAGAATTTCAGTGGGTTGATGGTGTAGGTTTTGCAGAGAGCGCAGACAATGCTGTAATTGCTCTGGACGATCGCGAGTGCAGATGATCACTGAAACGCTGCTTTGAGGCGGGATTTGGATTTGTTCTAGCTGTTGAGATAGCTTTTGCAGTGGGTTTTGGAGGGAAATAAGGGCTGAATAAGCAGGCGGAAAATCTTGAGGTAATTGCGCTTTTGTAACGGGTAAACTTGCTTTGAATCCATGTTCTAGCAATCGATCGCCCACGGGCAGGGTAATTGCTGGCAGAATTTGCTGGGTTAGCTGTGCCGGAGATAGAGGCGAATTCTGGGTGAGAATTTCTAGTGCCCCTAGAGGAATGCGGTGCCACCAAACCACCAAAAAGATACCCTGATATCTACCATCTGGCAGCAGTTCTGGAATGCCTTCGCTAAGTTCTAAGTTCAATACCTTGTATGGTCGAAACGGAGTGGCTTTCATAGGTTCCTCAAGAAAATTGCTTACGAATTTGCTCAACTCGCTTTTGCGATCGACCATATTCACCAAACAAACCCACAATTCCACCCCATATTTCTGCCCAAACCAGGGCTGGAGGGGAAGGATTCCGTCCGCGAAGGCTCTGTTTTAAATTGTGATACTGGTACTTAAACCACCATTTAATCAGCCAACGTAACCGAGATCGTTGTAGTGGATCAGTGTGATAGGACTTCACAACAAATGCCATAAACCCTAACCCCCAGCTCCAATACTGACGGCGTAGCTTATCGTATTCTCGTCGATGCTCATGAAAGACCAGATATTGCGGCTCATAAACCAGGGAATATTCTGCCCGAATCACGCGGTAAAAAATGTCTAAATCTCCTCCTCCTGGCAATGGGGAACCAGTATCCAGAGCTTCATCAAAACCACCCAGATGCAATAGAACATCTCGACGAAATGCCATGTTGCATCCTGCTCCAAAAATACCTGCTCCACAGGGATAAAGCGGATTTCCAGGCAATGTTTTTCCGTAGCGAATTTTTTCAAATCCTCGACGAAATCCGCCACGTCGCTCAAACAAAATCTGAGCATCTGTTACGAGTTCGTAGGGCAGCACCAGTCCTGTGAAGGCGGCTGCATCGGGGTTTTCTTGCCATGCTTCCACCAGCCCATCAAACCAGTGGCGATCGACCACAACATCATCATCTAAAAATGCCAGAAGTTCTGTCTTCGTTTCTTGAATGGCTCGATTGCGGGCAAAGTCTAAACCCGGTTTTGGCTCTTGAACGTAGCAAACTTGCGATAAGGAAGCCACCAAATTCTGAGTGCGATCGTTTGAAGGGGCATTATCAACCACAAGAATTTGAAATTGGGGAGGACGATCGCCTCTGGGCTGTTGGAGTTTGAGTAATGCCTTTAAGCAGCGATCGACATTATCAGGACGATCTTTGGTACAAATTGCAACCGTTAAAGACGGGAAAGATAAATGTCCTTGAACAGATGGAAGTAATTCCTCGCGGATGTTTTCTTGAAGCAGTTTAGTCTTCAAATCTTGAACGATCCACTCCGATAACATATCGGGACACAGAATAGTGCCTTCTGAATAGCTACGCATCAAGAAGCCGATCGCTCTCCCCTTCCGCCTCAGCAAAAAAGCAAATCCAGTTTCACCGGACTTGAGAACAAGTTTCGGTAAAGGTTCAGTCACCTCAATTTCAACAATTCTATATGTCATAGAACCTAAATTTAGCCTTATGTAATTGAAACTTGGCGATTTTGTAAGGAATACATTTTTGCAAAGAGTCCATCTTGCTTGAGTAAACTCTGGAGATCTCCGTGTTCTACAATTTTTCCATTTTCTAAAACAATGATTTGTTCTGCATGCTCAATGGTAGAAAGACGATGTGCAATAATAATGACCGTCCGATCCCGACTTAACGTATTCAATGCATCTTGAATCAAGTTCTCGGCAATACTATCAAGGGCATTAGTAGCCTCATCCAGAATCAAAATATCTGGATCACGCACGATCGCCCGTGCTAGTGCAATGCGCTGCCGTTGCCCTCCTGATAGACGCATCCCCTGACTGCCGACTTGAGTTTCGTATCCATGCGGCAATTGGCAAATAAAATCGTGAGCGTTTGCCAGTTTTGCTGCCTCAATAATTTCGCTATCCATAGCATCTAAACGCCCATAGGCAATGTTCTCCCGAATTGAAGCATTGAAAATGTAAATATCCTGACTCACAATCGCCATTCGATCGCGCCAAGTTTGCAAATCTAGCTCGCACAGTGGGCAATCATCGACATAAATAGCTCCCTTGACCGGATCATAAAATCGAAAAATTAGCCCAATCAAAGAGGATTTACCGGCACCTGAGGGCCCAACTAGGGCTGTCGTCCGACCCGCAGGAATCGAGACGGAAACGTTTTGTAGGGCAGGTGTAGCCTCAGGGTGGTATGCAAAAGTGATTGACTCCAGCTTGATTGCCTGCCTCAGTGTTTGAAAGGGCATTTGCCCAGAGCGAATGTAGGGCTTATTAGAGCTATCCAGTAAAGCAATCACATCCTCAACTGAGCTACTGAGGCGCACCAAGCTCACTCGCGCAGAATCTAGCAACTTAATTTTGGGCTGCAATCGATAAAGAATGAAAACAAAGGTGAGCAATGTTGGTAATGACGATCGACTTTGAAACAGAACAACAGCCAGAATGCATAACAGCAACGCAGCGGATAACACTTCAGAGATAGGGTTAACCAAACCTGAAAGAATATCCAGCTTCAGGAAAATATTTTGAACTTGAAGAGAGGCATCCTCAAAGCGGTTCTGCTCATACCGTTCTCGCCCAAATGCCCGAATCAGCTTCATTGCCCCAAAGCTTTCCCACATCCGGTTCGCCAAAACTTGATTAATTTCCACGGTTTGCTGTCCCAGCGTTTTTACTCGACGGGTCACCCATTGAATAAAAAACGAAATGCAGACAACGGCAACTCCAACAACTAACGTTAGTCGCCAGGAAAGCAGTAGCAATAGCAACACAAACACGACAACAGTGCAGGTATTGATAATTAGCCCAACCAAAACGCCTAATGCTCGACTAGTTGCCCAGGTTTCAGTCGCTAAAGTGTTCATTAATTTACCCGACTCATTACTTTCCCAAAAGCTATAGCTAACGCTGAGCAACTGCTGAAAAATACCAGCACGGAGCCGATGACTGATACGCGAATTTAGCCAGGCAAATAAGACTTCATTACTGTAGGTTAAGCCGTTCTTAAGTAAAATACAGCCAAAAATAAAGGCGGCAATGATTAGCAGGCGATGTTCGGAGGAGAATTCTTGTAATGAAAAATAGTTGAGAAACCGCAGAAAAAAATTATTAGTTTCTGGAGAAGTAGACTGCTCTATGTTCTGAAACAAGGGAATAAATAAGCTAATTCCAAACCCTTCACAGAAGGATGACAGGACTCCGATCGCAATGATTACTGGAATTGCCCAAGGATAAATTTGTAGCAGGGGCAATAAAGTTTTAATTGCCTCGATCGTCCTTTTCATAAAATTTTCTCTCCTAGCTGGGTGGAGATCTGAGAGGGATTTGGAGCAGAGTTTAAATTGAAAACTGTTTTCTGAGAAAGTTCTTTAACTACCTGCCACCTTCGATTCAGCAGGTAATATCGAAGTTGCCACCAAGGGATATTTTCCGTTCGCCGCCTCATCTCTTCTATCTCGATAATTGTCTTTTTTCTCGCCTTGGCAAGCTTTGAATCTCTTTTGAAACTCATCCAATTTTTACAAGATAGAAATAGTTTTTGACTAAGGAGATTAAAAGACAATTTTAGAAAACTGACGAAAACAAGCTTGAGTAAACCAAGGTGTAAAGTAACTACTGGATCAAATAAAAGTAATTTAGCAAACCACTGTAAAACTTCCCAATGACTGTTTGAGAGATGACAGCGATATAAAACATACAGATAATGGCTACTATCAGACCATCGATAAACAAATTGTGGAAGTGAATACTTTTGTTTGATTTTCTCGTGAACTAAAAGATGAGATTTTAGCATTCTGTGCCAGTTACAAGACATACTGCCATTTGTACGGCGGTATTCCATCAAAAATTCTGGCACGACACGAAACTGATAGTACTCTGCTATCCGAAGGTATAAATCAATATCTTCACATCCCTCTGCATTTTGGGCACGAAGTTGAGGATCATAATAGCCTGCTTTTTCAAAACAACAACGACGAATAAGAGGAACACTGGCATGACCTAAAAAATTAGTGTAGGTGAGGGCAATAAGAGCATTTCCCTCCAGCGATCGAGCATGGTAGCCGCCGGTTAAATTACCCTGGTCATCAATATCAACCGACCAGGTGTACACCAAACCAATCGAATCATCGGCTTCTAAAAAACATTGCACCTGTTTCTCTAATTTTTGGGGATACCACACATCATCGGCATCTACCGGAGCAATAAACTCACCTCTGGCAAGTTGAATCGCTAAATTACGGGCAGCAGCAACTCCCTGATTCGTTTGTTGCAAAAGTATAATTCGCCGATCGCGCTGAGCATAACTAGCCACAATTTCAGCGGTTCGATCGCAAGAACCATCATCTACAACAATAACTTCAATGTTCCTGTAGGTTTGTTCGAGAACAGAATCTAATGTTTCACGAATAAAACGCTCGGCATTGTAAGCAGGGATGACGACTGACACCAAAGGCATTAGCCCAGGAGCCTGTCTACAACATTCATTTTTCATTTGATTAAGGCAATAATCGCTCTACCTTGGAAAGTAGAGCCTTTAAAAATTGAGGGAAAACTGCTTTTCTAAGGAAGAAGTGGGGCGGGGCGATGCGATTTTCAGGGTGAAGCATGATCTTTCCAGTGGAAAGCTTCAAGGGGCGTTTGAAAAAATTCAGAATGGCTAACCTAATTAGAACAACCTCCTTAACTGTCCTGTAGTGGCACTTTGCCAGTTACTCAATCCGGGAAATTTGCTTCTTGTAGGTAGGAACCCCAACATAAACGAGAAAGCAAATCACTCTAAATAGATTTTTTACCGCAGTAGTCCACTCTCAAACCTGCCCCGATCAAGAACCTAGGACTGAGGTTTGAAGAAATAAAAACATGAGAAAACTCTTAGACGACAATATCGCTCTATCAGTAGAAGCAGCAATAAGGCTGAAAGAGATTTCATCGATTCTTTAAAGTCTGATCCCATTCCCCTGAAAATCCCCTGAAAATCCCCCAGAATACCTCTAGAATTTCCATAAAGCTATCAAAACAGCAACATTTATTCAAACAAAGAGCCATTTTCAGTAATTATTTAGAGGTGCTGCTTTTTTCTTAGTCATTCTCGCTGCTATATTGGTCACTGAAGCATTAAACAACATCACTGGATTAGATGAACAGTTTGGTTTTTTGTAGGAGATGATGAATGGACAAGAAGGCCTACGCCTGCGATCGTCCCACCTGTGATTGCCATACCAAGCAAAAGAGATGCCAAGTTAAACTCTCTTCCACTCTTGAGCGACAGTAACACCTCCAACGCAATGGGAATCAGCAACACACTTTCAATGATTAACACTGCGGAATAGGCAATACCACGCCTAGTGAGAGCAACAATTATTCCAATAAAAATGCCGAGAGGCACAAAGAAAAGACTGTAATAAAGAGCCTTACAAACAATCAAACTAGAATTCTTTAGCTGCTCAAGCGGCAACAGCTTTTGAAAGAGAACAAGACCTGGATTTAACTCAAACGAAGTTTGATTCTCTAGCTGATCAATATAAAACCGCAATACAGAGCGATCGTAGGTGATGATTAAATGATGAGGATCTGCATCTGTAAAAACATCAGGGATCACCAGTTCAGGCCTTGTTCCCTTCTCTCCAGTCACAGATGTTCGTAGCCAAAAGATCAGATTTTCACCATACTGAGCAAGGGCGAGATTACGGCGATCGGTGGATTGATTAGAAAGTGAAACGATTGGAACAGATTGAGTTTGCTTCACATCATCAGTGGCTAGAATCACGCTCAAAGTGAATTGGGAGGTTTGGCTCAAGCGTTGATTAATGAATGAAGCGGGAGCCTCTGTTTCTAGCCAGTGATTTGCATTCACGCTGCTAGTAATGTTGTCTTTGGGCGTAGTAATACCTCGCCAAACGAGTTTTGGAGAATTCCCCGTGATGTCAGGATAGCTGTCATGATATGAAGCTAGTGAATAGGAAGCCACCACAGATTTTGACAATGGATTAATCAAACTTTTTTCTACAAACGCTTGTCTTACCTGATCCTCTGAAGCAGCCTGATCAGCAATAGCAAGGTTGGAAATATTTCCATGCCAAGGTTTCCCAGTTGCTTCATCATTTCCGACAAGTAATGGATAAACAGGTGTCCAATTGCTAAAACTGATGACCGTTTGCAGCCCGATTGAAACTAAAAAAATAAGAAGAAGGTAGCCGATCAGAACTAGAGATATATTTTGGATGGGTAAATCAGCAATTCTTCTTGTGTGCGTTTGCATCGATAAAATTATGTCAGAAACAATCGTATGCCCCAGGTAGTTGAAGCACTGCATCCCTAAAATACTACCGACCGTATTGGCATAAATATCTGTGGAACTGGGTATTCGTGAAGGGAGAAATAGCTGCAAGATTTCAACAGCAGTTGATAAGCTAAAGGCAACTAAAATGATGCAGACAAGTTGAAATAATTTGCTAATTTTTCGAGTTTGCAACCAAGCCGCTAAGCTAAAACCGAGTGGAACGTACAGTAAAAGGTTGACTATCCAGTCATCTAACGAACTTCGATGCCTAAACTTACCAATGATTTCCAGAAAGGATTGATCTTCCTCAAAGGCAAAGTTGAAGGGTGCCAGTGTTAAAATAACTATTGTCAAGAGACTAATGATGCATATTCCAGTCGTCCATTGCTTTCGAGATAGGCTTGAGTTAGTCATAGCTCAATTTTTACGGTTGAATAATATTGTTAAGTCTGGATGCATTTCATAAAGTTGAAAACTATATTTGATAGTGCGTGTTTCCTAGATGGCATTCAGGCTCTATAATTTTATTCAAAATCTTCAATAGATAACCTGCTGCAACTAATGTTGCTAAATGAATTTATCAAATATTAACTCTGGCTCTCAGCTCTAAGCAACTTTATGCGGTTTTTAGAGTGTAGTTTAGCAACTTTAACCGATCGCAAATGGCTCTAATCCCTGTCGCTCTCTTGCAAAATCCACTTTTGCAAAAGTGGATT
The DNA here is from genome assembly GCA_003003615.1 of filamentous cyanobacterium CCP2. Taxonomy (GTDB): domain Bacteria; phylum Cyanobacteriota; class Cyanobacteriia; order Elainellales; family Elainellaceae; genus Egbenema. The sequence goes on from PVWD01000033.1 coordinate 33,891, forward strand.
GACTAACTCAGGGGCTTCATCTTGGGGGCAATGACCAATCCCTTCCAACGGGATAAACTGCTTGACTGCTGGAAATTTGGTAAATTCCTGCCCAAGGGCGATCGGTTCCCAAGGATCACTGGCACCCCACAGGATCAACGCTGGACACGAGAGTTTTTCCAAAAGTTCTTCCGGCAGTGGCCCTTGAGAATAACGGGTAAAAGCAATAAATACGTCAGCTGCTCCCACATCCAGTGCAGGTGCCATGATCATTTCAACTAGTTCATCTGTAACTGCCTCCGATCGACCATACGCTTGTAATAAAATCTTACGAACGGTATTCGGTTTTGCAATCAGCTTGAAAAAAGTGTGCCCTATCCAACGAATGCCCAAAAGATTTTGTAAAACTGGAGCACCGATGCTGCGATACCAGGGCAGACTGGCTCGACGGCGATCGTGCAACATTCGTAGAGAACAGTTGAGCAGAGCGACTCCCAAAACTAGTTCAGGAGAATCTACAGCCGTTTGCATGGCAACGATACAGCCGATTGAATTGCCAATTAAAAATGCCGGAGTTCCAACAATTTCTTGACAAAAATCGGCAATCTGCTGTCCCCAGGTTTCAAAAGTGTAGCTAAATTGACTATCGGGAGTTGGTTTAGCTGAATGACCAAAACCTAACAAATCGATCGCATAAACCCGCCCAATTTCAGCCAAAGCCGGAATCGTTTTGCGCCAATGTCCCCAAGATGCTCCGAATCCGTGTATCAAAATAACAGCAGGCCCTTCGTGTCCTTCTGTGTAGTAACAAATCTGGCAACCTCGCCATATCCAAGTCTGAGGATTTTCCAGGGGGAGAGAGTAGAACGCGGAAGGGGTAATCATTATTACACAAAATTCAAGAATGATAATCTACAGTAATTTTACAGTCACAATTCACAATAACTTTACGGTTGCCTGAATTGGAAGGTTATATCTTAAAGGAAATGTGTTACCTAAACCTCCTGTTACGCCTCAGGGACTTCACGTCAAAGGCTGAGAGTTGCCAGCGTTTGGTGTGTACCTTGAACCCTATGTTTCGGCATTTGAATATAACAAGTTTACCGTTATCGGCTTACGCACTATGGTTGAGCCTACAGGTTATTCCGAAGAAATCGATTTACAGAAATACTGGTACGTTCTAAAACGGCGATGGCTTGTTGCGATCGGGGTGTTTGGAGCGGTTCTCATTCTTTCGTCTCTGCAATTATTGAGGCAAAAGCCCTCCTATATTGCAGAATCAAAACTTATTTTCAAGCCCGATCGAACATCAGCACTAACGGGGGTTGCTGGAGAATCAAATTTAGGAAACCTTCAATCGATTGATCGTAATTCTGCACCACTGGAAACACAGGCTGAAATCATTAAATCAATACCGATTTCTCAGGAGGTGATTCAAGCGTTAAACCTTGACTTTCAACCTGAACAGTTGGCTTCCTCAATCAAGGCCTCACCTGTCCAAGGTACTGATGTTTTGTCGATTACCTTTGCATCCGGTGATCCTGATTTATCTCTGGCAATTGTCAATAAGGTTGTCGAAGTTTACCTCCAGGCGAACGTCCAGGCAAATCGGGCAGAAGCTGCCGCAGCCCGCGAATTTATCATGCAGCAACTCCCTTCAAGCGAGGCGGCTGTTAGTGCGGCTGAGGCTGATCTCCGACGATTTAAGGAGAATAACGGTATTGTCTCTCTGGTAGATGAAGCAGATGCTGCCGTTTCCATCATTTCAAACCTGGACAGGGAGATCGCATCAGCCCAAGTGCAACTGTTTGAGGCAACAGCCCGATCGGAGGTATTGCGAAACCAGGTTGGGTTGGATTCTGAGCAGGCGATCGTTTTTGCTGCATTGAGCCAATCGTCCGGCGTACAAGATATTTTGACTCAGCTTCAAGCTGCCCAAG
>PVWD01000217.1 GCA_003003615.1 filamentous cyanobacterium CCP2
CGGGCAATTCAAATTGCAGAAACTTGGGCAACAATTTTGGCACGGCGAGAAATTGGAGATCCGCTGTTTGAGATTGCGGAGGATTTAGAGATGCCCTATGAAACGGTCAAAACTTACTCGAAATTAGCGCAACGGAGCTTACGGGAAGCTCAGCAGGATGAGGAGGGGGATGAAGTGGAATGAGGCGATCGGCTGGATGGGATTTGGGTGATGGGTTGAAAAGCTGAATAGGAATCAAGTGGCTATGGTTGCTTCAAACTGGCTCAGCCCAACCCATCCGATCGGTGTATCCCACTTTTGCATTTCCATGACATCCCACTGGCAGGCAAGATGCTGCGCTACGGAAATCGATCCATTTGCATCAATGGGGTGCTTCCCGTCCGATCGCCTGGATTGCCCTTAGCGCACCAGAACGGTCATGTATTTTCCAGAAGCAAAGGGAGCCGGGATGATGGGGGTGAACTGGACGCGATCGGTTGCGACTTTGCGGACGTAAAGCTCATTCATTAAGTGAATCACCTGATCCCGTGTACCGATAATCCAAAGTTGGGCCCGATCGTCTTGAGCGACGGGCAGCAGTTCGTTGAACTCTGAAGACATATTTTGTTCCTCGCTGATGTTTTAGGAAGAAAAGCCTAAGGTGTGGGAGAAGTTTGAGAAACCGCCCCCAAGCTCCGTCATGCATCAGCGAGGCTCCCGATCGCAGATTTGATCTACAATCAGACAGCCTTGCCCTCTGGCTCTTTCAGAGTGCTAGGTTAGCTGGTTAGGGTTGTTGGTCGCTTCCCTAATCAGCGTTACACCTCACCTTAAGCGGGTTTAAGTGAACTGGCTCGTTCGGGTGAAAAACCAGTATCGCAACAGCATAAAGGATACGCGCTCAAAAATACAAGCGTATTCAGATACTTTTTTGCATTCCTATGACGGGTGATGAACGCCTTACTGACTGGGCGGGCAAGATGCCTACCTCACAAGAATTTCAGATCTCATGAAACCGATAATCCGATCGTCCGACGAAGTATTGCAAATTCTTAAAAAAAGAATTTTGGTTCTTGGCGATCTCGGATTGAGATGCTAATCTAAGGGGGTCAGCCGCACCTTGAAAACCGCATAACTTCGTTGACCCCCTCAGAACCCTTGCAGTGTAAACCTTTCAGTATTATTCTACGATGACCTATTGCTAGTCATTCTCAATAATTTTGCACTTCGACAAACCCCCTCAGAAATGGCTACTTGGAAGCTTTGTCTGATGGGCATTCTAGAGGGTGGGGGTTTTCAAATCACTTCCCCGAAAGGGGACGGAAACATATCATGGTAAGGCTTTTCCATGACTTCTCCAACCAGTTTTCAAATCACCTCCCCGAAAGGGGACGGAAACTCTGTCCCACTTTTTTCTTGGAATCTTCAAGCCACACGTTTTCAAATCACCTCCCCGAAAGGGGACGGAAACTAACGCACCGTAGTGCTTTCACCACTTCCGTAACGCGTTTTCAAATCACCTCCCCGAAAGGGGACGGAAACTCTTGGTTATTACGGATTTCTCCGACGTTGAACGGCCCATAAGCCTTTCCCAGCCACTTCCCCGAAAGGGGACGGAAACTCTACTCCTGAAGCACTTGTAACAACAGGGCTTTCTGTTTTCAAATTACTTCCCCGCAAGGGGATGAAAACGAATCGCCTGGAGCGTTAGGCATTACTGCCAAAAGTTTTCAAATCACTTCCCCGAAAGGGGACGGAAACCCAGCAATATCAGTAAGTGTTTTCTGACGTTGCAACTCGTTTTCAAATCACTTCCCCGAAAGGGGACGGAAACTAAGCAAACATCCAAGTGCGCCAGTAGTTGACAGTTTTCAAATCACTTCCCCGAAAGGGGACGGAAACATTCCAGTTGCCGTTCTTTCTGCTCATGCTCAACAGTTTTCAAATCACTTCCCCGAAAGGGGACAGAAACACCCATTGCCGCTCCGCCGCTTCCCGCTCTTCAGGAGAGGTTTCAAATCACTTCCCCGAAAGGGGACGGAAACACCATTCCCGTGAGGTTATAAGCAGGGTCTTGACCATTGTTTTCAAATCACTTCCCCGAAAGGGGACGGAAACCATCAGCGGTCACACCCGGAAGAGTAACTAACGGCTCGTTTTCAAATCACTTCCCCGAAAGGGGACGGAAACGTTTGTGCTTTAGCTGTTTCCAGCTCAATAGCATTGTTTTCAAATCACTTCCCCGAAAGGGGATGGAAACAGGGCAGTCCACAAATTGTCACTTGGATAAATGGTTTTCAAAACACTTCCCCGCGAGGGGACGAAAACGTGGCGACGGATAGCGGTTGGTTTGTGGTCTAGTTTGGTTTAGAAAGAACAGATGGGCGATCGGATGAGAAACGGAAAGCTTGACTTGAACAAGAATGGAGGGGCGATCGGGTGTATAAGGATAGGCTAATAAAAGGCAGACGAGTGATTTGGACAGGTAAAATATGGTTTGCCTCTGTCAGCAACGATGGTGCGATCGAGCCAGTTCTTGTCTTTCCCGCTCCTTTTTCTACCTTGCGTGTTCCGCGTTCCGTGTTCTTCTTCATGTTTGACAACGTTTCCAAATTCCTCATCGAACAATTTCCAGAAGACTTTGCCACCTGGCTCATTGGCAAACCGATCGCCCTCAGCGAACTCAGCCCATCGGAGCTTTCCCTGGAACCCATTCGTGCCGATGCCCTAATCTTGTTGCAATCCGATGACCTTGTATTGCACTGCGAATTTCAAACCGCTCCAGACCCAACCATGCCCTTTCGCATGGCAGATTATCGCCTGCGAGTATATAGAAGGTTTCCTAATAAACGCATGGTGCAAGTCGTGATTTATTTGCGAGAAACTGAGTCTAACTTGGTGCAGCAAACCACCTTTGAGCTAGACACCCTGCGCCATGAATTTCAGGTAATGCGACTCTGGGAACAACCGATCGAGCCATTTCTTCAATTTCCAGGACTCCTCCCCTATGCAGCACTGGCTCAGACAACCGATCGAGTCAGTGTGCTTCAGAAAGTCGCTCAGGCGATCGAGAATATCGGCGATCGAACTGACCAAAGCAACCTGGCAGCAGCGACGGGAATCATAGCTGGGTTAGTATTGAATCAAGAAATCATCCGGCGAGTGTTACGGAGAGAACTCATGCAAGAATCAGTGATTTACCAGGAGTTAAAAGAGGAAGCACGGCAAGAAGTCCGGCAAGAAGTTCGGCAAGAAGTCCGGCAAGAAGTCCGGCAAGAAGTCCGCCAGGAAGTCCAGCAAGAAGTCCGGCAAGAAGCTAAACAGTCCGAGGTCAATCTAATCCTTCGACAACTGACTCGTCGCCTTAACCAGGCTATCCCTCCTGGAAGCACGGCTCAAATTCAGTCGCTTTCCTTCACTCAATTAGAAGCATTGGGCGAAGCGTTGCTGGATTTTACAACACTCATCGATCTGGAAGCCTGGTTAGCTACAAATCCAGGAGAGTGGTCAGGCGATTCCTGATACTCATCTGCGTTGCTCGATCGCGCATGGAGAAAGATGGAGCCATTAGCCGATATTGACTGCGATGATAAGAATTCGCTTTTTGTTGTTCATGTTAGAGCAATTATTTAGGGATTAGGATTGTACAAACTTAACGTGGTTAATGCTGCTTACTTTTGAAGATTCAATTCAGTGAATGGCTTGGGTTTGCCCCATCCCCAGTCGTGTTTTTATGCCAGTTCCCGCAAATTGAGCATAGTGAATGAGCAGATTAGCAACATTCGCTAACAGCGGATCAGTGCGAGTCAAAAGCTGTAGAGAAGCTGTCCCAGTAAAGCCTGTGATGTTATTGCGATGAACGGTGAAACGACGGGTTTGTAAACGGTGCCGGGTTAAAGCGATGTTTTCTGACAGATAACGGACTAACTCGTCACTACCCAAATACACAGGGGCGAAAGCATTCCAGCGATCGAGCCAACTGCGAAACATGAGGGCAGGAACAGGGAGGGGTAAATAAATACGATCTTGGGCAAAGGCAGTCGGTGTAGTAAAGTTGAGATCAAATCGTTTAACAGGAGCAGGTTCGTTTGCGACTAGAGTATGATAAAGCTGTTCGTAGCTGGTGATTTCATCGTTGCGATCGATGATTTGAAATTCTGCTCCCAGAAATTGTAGGGTTGAATGACTGGAATGGGTGCGATCGAAATTGAATTCGGCGATCGATTTTGAGGCGGTTTCTCGTAAGCCAGATAGGATAAGCTGATAGGGTTCATCTGGATAAAAGGTGAGAAAATCTCCTGATGCACTCGGATTACCCAAAATGCCGGAGTAGGTTATGTCTGGAATGGGTCGATCGCTCATCTCCAACCCCATGCGCTGATGCAGTGTTTTAACCAACTCCAAACCATAGCTACGGGGTAAGGTGGTGGGTTCTGCAACAGATAATGTCCAGGTCGATCGGATTAACATCAGTTCAAAACCTCAAACTTGACCCATCCTGGAGCATAGCGAATCTCTCCTTTGGAACTTACCACCGTCCGTCTAGATTTTGGTGCTTCAAAACCAGGAGCTTTAATCCCGCAAGTGTCCCGAATCATTTCACGGAGATCATCGGAAAGCAATGTATTAATCGTAGTTCCGGGAATTCCACTTGCCCAACCCATTCTCAGACTGTAAGGTGATTTTTCTGGTTCATAGAGGTGTCGAATTTCACTAAAATCGAGATTCTTGCCGTTTGCATTTGGGTTATTCTCAATCTCATTCCAGTAATCATGTTCAAAGTCCCATTGTTCCTGGGCAAATTCCTGGCAAATCTCTAAGATTTCCTGAATCGAATAGAAGGGGATCTGCATTCCTTGAGTGTGACGAAACCAACTCAGCATTTCTATGTCCAGGCTGATGGTAAAGGTTGTCCGCACATTACAAAGCATCTCTGCATAGATCGGCGATCGATATTTGGCTCTTCCTTCTGGGAAACGACTTGAAACGATTACCTCTGCTAAAACGGATGAATTACGAAGCGATTTTCGTTTTCCTCGTTCGATCTGCTCCTCCAGAATGGATTCTGTATCAGTAATCTGTACTGCCCGCATCAAGTCTGTATTTGGCCCTTTTTTGTAGGAGCTAGGATGGATGGAGTGTTTTGGGTTTGTTAGCTCAAAGTCGGTAAACAAAGTATCCATGAACAGAAGATCATCTGCTTTTTTGGCTTCTCGTTTGAGGTTGCCTATGCTTTGACGCAGCTTCTGCTCAATTTCGCTGATTTTCTGGGCGGGAGGAACGTTGCAGCGATCGGCGTGTTTCAGCAAGTAGTAGGCAATGGCGGTGCGAATGGCTCCTTTGATGGAGGAACCGGGAATATAGGGTTGTCCCAGCCCATTGCGAATCATGGGGCGAATCTGGCTAAGGGATTGATCTGTCCAGCGACGGCTACTCGTTTCTTGGGGAAAAATAGGTTTTTCTAAATCATCTTTAGCTGTTTGCCAGTCGTCTCCAAATACCTGTCGTAAAAGGGGGGTAATGTCTTCTCGATCGGCAATTTTTTGCAAATAGTCCTGTAACCGACCTCGCTGTTTGAGTGCTTTAGCTAAGGCATCTTGGTTTGGTAAGTAAACCCGGTTAGATGTGGCAACGTATTCAAAGGGATAAAGTTGCTGGACGGCTCCGCCAATGTGCAATAGTGGACTGGTTAACCGAATCTGCTTCGTTTCGTATACGTCCGGCTTTTTGAGGGTAAGTTTGGATGGTTCAGTCATTGCCATTCTCCTGCTCATGATTTTCCTGAACATTGAGCGGCAAACTGAGGCTGATACCACTGCGATAGATGGAATGATCGGTAAATTCTGTGGGTGTTACATCTGCTAAGTGCCCGACGGGTAGCCGTTGAAAGACTGAGCCTTCTGTAAACATTTGAACTGATTTGCGTCGCTGTTGCCGTCCGTCTGACGCAGGTGAGGTAATCCAACCGCCTCGTTCCTGTAAACTGTAGCTGGCGTTGTGCAGCATTTCTGTGGATAGAGACTTCTGCCAGAACAGGCTGAGCAAACTGTAGGATTGTCCCGCAGCATAATCGATTACTTGCTGCCATTGAGTGGGTAATTCACGGGTTGCATTTAAATCCACATGAAATTGCCCTGCGCCGCTGGAGCGTTCGCCGCCAATGCCTTCGCTGCCCAGAAAGTTCAACACTTTGAAAAAAAGTTGTTCGAGTTCAGGGTCGGGACTAGGAAAATGCACCAGGAAATATAATCCTGACAAGCTTTCAATTCTGTCTGGTGCTGCTGGGTTGGGTTGCCAATGATATTGCACAAAGCCTGTATGGTAAAGGTTAGTGGCTCTGGTGGTGCGATCGATCGAACTACGAGGCACTTGATGAATTTTATAGGCATCGTCGTAGTTAAATAGTCCAGCATTTGCCAATGCTTTATGTTGAGAGTTACCTGATAATTCCTGGCGATCGGATTCTGTAAATCCTTTGCCCTGATACCAGCGTTGCCAGATGGATAGGGGCAGATATTTCAATGCTTTGAACGGTTTATTGAACTTCACCTGATCATCATGTGAGAAACCTAGCGGAGGTTTAAGAGGACGGGGAAGGTAATAAACACATTCATTGTTATAGGAATGATAAATAAAGGTGGAACTGAGTTGAAAGGGAGGTGATTCAGACTTAAATTGATCAATCAATGCTGAAACAGTTTCTTTACTTTGTAACCGCGCATAGGCACTCAACCATGCACTAAACAGGGAGTCCGATCGCATCCGTTCGCTGCTGGCTTCCATGCCAATTCCCAACTCACCAAAGTGAGCCGGACAGCGTCCAAATTGCAATCGCACTAATCGCCAAACTCCCATGTTGTCTTAACCCTCTGGTAACAAGTTCTGGATCTCGCTGAAGTGTTGCAGTAATTGTTCCGTGTCTTGCTTTTCGATCGGAGGATTGGGGGTGGGATTGCTGCTGCTGAGAAACTGGCTGTAATCACGATAATTAATTTGGAAGTTGTGAAACCGAATTTTGCCGTAACCCCGTGAACCATGCCCTCCTAAGGCATCGTCTTCTAAAATTGCCAGAGCGATCGCCAGATGCTTCAAGTCTTCTTGGGCTTGTGCGGCATCTTCAACGGTGTAGATTAGCTCAAACTGGAATTCTGACCCAGCCGGAACACGCTCTAACTGACGGGGGTTGGCAGCCGCCGTGACGCGATCGATCCCATTTTCAAATTTCCACTCGGTCATGTATAGACCCGTATCAATTTGCATGAGCTTTTCTGCTGAGGCTGGGGAGAGATGACAATCGCGGATTAATAAGCGGGATGGAGCATTTCGTCCTCGAATACTTGCATAGGTTTCGTCGTTAATCTTTTTAGTTGCCAGTTTTTCTAGCCCTTGGGTATCGGCGATCGCAGATTTAACCCAGGTTTTAGAACTACCTCCTGAACCGCCTGTAGAACCAAAAATACGGCATAGTTGACATGTGCGAGAACCTTGATAGGGAATCAGTTGGTTATCGATTTCTGTAAACCCATCTTCCAGATCATCACTTTCATAGCGATAGGTGCCGCTACCACCTGGACGATTCAGAGGCTTATTCAGTAAGCGTTCAAGAATGGAACGGAGTTTGCCTTTGAGGGAAGAACCTGGTAAGTAAGGGTAATTGGTGATGGGATCACGAATGACGGGTTTATCTAGACCACCAATATCTAAGGATTCACCCCCACCACCGATATGAAGTCCCGTTTCCACCTTGAGTACGCTTTGAAACCGAAACTTGCCTAGTAATGGCTTTTGCGTTGCTGATGCTGGCATGACTATTTCCCACCTTCTGCTTTGTGATAGGCAATGATTGATTCAACAAATTGAACAAGACGCTCAAAATCTTCTTTGCTGTGTACTTTGTCGATCGCGGCTGATAGTACCCTATTTAATGGTTTAACTGCATTCTGCCGAGCCGTTGCGTAAGCCAGCTTCGGTTTGAGCAACACTACTTCTGTTTCAATGGTGGCAAAATCACCCTCTACCAGTTTTGCTTTCAGTTGATTCAAGGCATCCAAAAACTTACGAATTTGGTTGGTTTCGAGCCGCTGTCGTCGTAACTCTGGGCCAAAGACTTCTGCATGTTTTACCAGTTCGCGAATGGGATAATCTTTCAGAGAATGAAGCTGTTCTGATTGAATGAAGTTCACAATTTGGTTGCTGGTATCTGTGCGATCGGTTTGATCTTGGGTTGCAGTGTTTTTAGGCGAAGTATTTTTAGGGGTGTTCCTATTTAAAGCAGGTTTAGCATTCATTTTTATATGTCAGTATAGGTTTGCTGATTAATTTGTCTCGATTCATCGGTTTAAAAGTTCAATCCAGGTGGCGATCGCCCGGAAGTAGGGGGAGTTGCGTGGACTCATGAGGGATTGGCGGATGGGGGTAAAGTTTGCATGGGTGCGAATTTGGGCGGGAAGTCGGGAGAGGGTGTAGGCTAATTTGGGAAGATGAAGATAATAGGTCACGGCTTGTTCTTCACAAGGTTGAGTTTTTCTGATTTCCTGAATTTTTTCTTGCCGTAACTGCGCGACAACGAGCAAATTGCGAATAAAGCTTTGGGGATAACCGATGTTTATTTCGTTGGGATCAAGGAGTTTTTGGACAAAGGGTAAAACGCCCAATAATTCGGGCATCGCTTCATCTTCCAGGTAAGCACGGCTTTTGGAATCTGGCTTTTGATTCCCTAACCAATGATCCCACTTAAACACTTCGCCAAATAAACACAGGCTGTCTCGATCGTTGGCTTTGGCTATTTTTTCCGCATCTCCTGCGACAGCAGCAGCCTGGTAGAGGGGAAACTTCGCTGTTTCAATACTAATACCGCTAGAAAGGGTAATATCAGGATGGTTGCCAGTATACGAGCGAAACGATTGATAGATATCAAATGCAAAATCTACCACATCATTCCAGGAACCACTAACGAACAGATCGTCACCACCTGCATAGATGAATAAAAGATTCGATCGTTGACTGCTGGAATGTAAAACGGTTGCACCGTCAGGTAAACGCTTGAAGCGAGATTCTGCCAAACTGTTGAGATAAACTTTGAAGAAATAGGTCATTTGGCGAGACAACCCAGTGAGGCGTGGCAGGGTGTGGGCCGTGCCTAACCCTCGTCCAAAAATTTGACCTAAGCGATCGACATCCATCCGTAGATAGCCAACTCGTTTGATGCCTGTTGATGCTTCTGCAAACTCGCTGGCGGACATAAAGCCTTCTTCGCCTGCCTGCCCATAGTTGCCCAGAAACAAGGGAATACAGCGATCGCTGCTGTAGTGGTTCAGTTCCCAATCGTTGATTAGAAACAAGGCATCTTCTGAACGGATTTTTTCTGGCTTAAAATCATCAATAACCTGGTAGAAAACTTTGTCAGTATCCTGACCAATATCGAATTCAAAGTTGCGCTGATCTTCTGGAATACTCAATTCAGCCTGGGATGTTTGGGTGCGAACTAGTCCTTTTGCGTTTAGCAGTCTTCCTCCCAGAGCAAACATTTGACGGCAAACAGGACAGGCGTTTGCTGAGGTGGGATCATCTTTCTTCAATGGGGTAAGATCGATCGTGTCATCCCGGTGGCAAACTTGGCAAGGTTCATGGCTGGGCTGGGGTTCCAGGATTTCGTTTAGATTGCGATCGAATTTGCGAAATCCTTGCGCGGAAAGGGTTTCGTTGAGTTGTCCCCAGTGGTGAGCGAAGGGAGTGGTGGTATTAACGAGTGGGGCTGTGGGAGACAAATCGGAGACTGGAAAGGGGGAGCCGATCGCCATTGCCAGGAAGACTTTGCGCTGAAATTGTTTCAGGAGCCAATCATTAAAACGAGATTGTAAATCTTGCACAACTGGCTGAGTGGATTCTGTCGCTGCTGCAAGAATGTAGAATTTACTGGCTCCAGCATAAATGATATTGGTGCGGGGTAAATCCAGAGCTTCTAATAATCGATAGACAATTTCTTCGGTGGTGATTTCTAAGTAAAAACTTCGTGCCCGCAGGGATTTTAATGCCCCTTCGGAAGAGATCGTGTAAATAAAATTTTGCACTCCCATCAGGTCGCCTGCAATTAAAACCAGCTTTTCATCTGGAGGCTGCTGCGCCAGGGCTGCTGCAATTGCTGCGGTCGATCGCGCTAAGTCAATTAGGGCGATATCAGGTTCGCCCAAGCTGAGGTGTGAGCCAAATTTTTCAACAAATAGGGTGAGCCAGGAAAGGTTTGTCCAGTGCTGTGCGACCTGGTTTGAGGCGGCTTGAATTGCGGCTTTTAAAGCATCTAGATCGGGACGATCGCGGGTTGTGTAGGGAATGCGTGGGGTCTTTTCGTTAGTTTCAGTGGCGATCGCCCAAGCGGGACGGTAAAGGGGTTGGGTTTGCTTGTGGGTGAGGTGAATGCGATCGAATACAAGTCTTAGGGCTTCGGGTTCTGCATCTGTCCAGCCAGTGATATGGTTGGCTTTTTGAATCAGAGCGTGAATCTCGTTGGAAGATGTTGGGGAAGATTGGGGTGGGGTGAAGTTGGCTCCAGACCATTGAATGAGAGAAATGACTGCCTGTTGAATAATTTGTAGTGCAGCATAGTAAGAAGATTTAGAGTCAGCAGGCATATTCAATCAATGTTATAAAACTTGCGCCAAATCTAGCTGAAATCGATTAAATCTTGTGATTTCACTCTCTGCTAGATGGGTTGCGCTTTACGCATGTGAATTCCGTCCAATGTAACAAAGAAATATCTGAGTGTCAGCAAAAACTAGGATATCGTTTTGTATCTTTGTCTATGTATTTTTTGATGTTACTTTAGGTTTATTCATCTCTGCCTTACAGAGTATGGGCGACGTAGGCGGAGTTGATTACGTTGCCGAGAAGTTGAGTAGGGACGTTGGCGAAGGTGTAGTAGCGGTTTTTCTGATTTAGTGCATCCAGTGCTTTATATCGTCCTCGGATGTAGATGGATAGAACGGCGTTTGGTAAGAGTTTGTCGATCGCACTTTGCAGGATTTGCTCCACTTCGGCTTCGGTGAGTTCGCTGCCTGCGGGTTGGTAGTTCACCAGGTCTAACACGACTACCTGACCGTTGAATTGTTGGTTGGTGAGTTTATGGAGTTTGAGGCGAGGAAAGCGGGCTTGGAGGAGTCTGTATTCTTTGGGCAGGGTTCCGGCGGTGTTTTGCAGGACATAATCGATCGTGACGAGGCTGGGGACTTCTTCTCGCTCCAAAATTTGTTCTAATAATTCAATGCGCTGCTTCACGTTTCGGGCGATCTCGCGTTTGACTTCGGCTCTGACGAGTTGTTCAACTTCTTGTTTGGCTTCGCTCAGGGTGCGTTTGAAGAACCAGGTGGCAAATCCAATAAAAATTACACTGACAGCACTGAGTAATCCCACGTAA
>PVWD01000218.1 GCA_003003615.1 filamentous cyanobacterium CCP2
GTGAAACGGCTCCTCTAATTTTCACCGCCCTCTTTAGCGACAACTGGCTGCGAAGCCTGCAAAGCCCAGCTCCTTCCATGTCTGTCTTAATCTATAACTACGCCTTTTCACCCTATCAGGAGCAAAATGAAATGGCCTGGACAGCCGCCTTGGTGCTGCTGTTCTTTATCCTGCTAATCAACATTTGTTCTCGGCTGCTCCTTCGCAAATCCTACCGGCAATGACACACTCCAACACCGATCGCCCAATCAATGCTCCCCAATCCTTTGCGGCTCACCTTTTGGATGGAGAAGTCCCAGCAATCCAGGTAATTGATCTGGGGTTTTACTATGGCACACGCAAGGTGCTAGAAGGAGTGACAATGGCCATTCCTCAACAGCATGTCACCGCCATTATTGGCCCGTCTGGCTGCGGCAAGTCTACCTTCATCAAAGCTTTGAACCGCATTGGCGAACTGGAAACCCAGGTGCGGGTGGAAGGCAGAGTTGAACTGTTCGGGCAGGATATTTACGATTCCCGCGTGAACTTGAATCGGCTGCGTCGGCATATTGGTATGGTGTTTCAACGCCCAAACCCCTTTGCTGCCAGTATTTATGACAATGTGGCCTATGGTATACGCATTGCAGAACGGCGATCGCCATCAGAACTGGATGGGCTAGTAGAGTCGGCCTTGGTGAGTGCCGCCCTTTGGGATGAGGTGAAGGACAACCTGGGTAAATCTGCTCTGGGGCTTTCGGGTGGTCAGCAACAACGGCTTTGCATTGCCCGTGCCCTTGCGGTAAAACCAAAAGTCTTACTCATGGATGAGCCTTGCTCTGCTTTAGACCCGATCGCCACTATGAAAATTGAAGAATTGATTGCTTCCTTACGGTCAAATTTAACGATCGTGATTGTGACGCACAATATGCAGCAAGCTACCCGCATTTCCGACTATACGGCCTTCTTCAGCACCGATGAAAGCCGAATTGGGCAAATGGTAGAGTTTGGAACGACTCAGCAAATCTTCAACGGGGCGATCGACACTCGAACACGAGACTATGTAGAAGGACGGTTTGGCTAGGGAGAGCACCTTAGAAAAACCACTTGTGGGGTGGCTTTGGAGTAAACCGCTTGTGGGATGGGCATCTTGCCCGTCCATAATCCAGAGGATGCTGCGATACAAAAAACAGAGCAACCTAACCAGACTGCTCTGCTCATCATGATTAAAGTCGATCGCCGCAATTAGCCGAAACGACCGCTCACATAGTCTTGAGTTGCTTGCTGCTGTGGAGCGTTAAAAATGCTCTCCGTTCTGTCATATTCCACCAAATACCCAAAACGGCTGCCTCCATCTCCCGCTTCAGCATTAAAGAAGGCAGTGTAGTCTGCAACCCGTGAGGCCTGCTGCATGTTGTGGGTCACGATGATGATGGTAAATTGCTGCTTCAGTTCATGAATTAGGTCTTCTACCCGCAGCGTAGAGATCGGGTCAAGTGCGGAGCAGGGTTCGTCCATCAAAATCACATCGGGTTCAATGGCGATCGTTCTGGCAATGCAAAGCCGCTGTTGTTGACCACCCGAAAGAGATAAACCACTTGCTTTCAGCTTGTCTTTCACCTCATCCCACAGAGCAGCCCCCCGCAGTGAGCGTTCTACAAGCTCATCCATATTGCCTTTGAAGCCATTGATTCGCGCTCCGTAGGCAATATTGTCATAAATCGTTTTTGGGAAAGGATTTGGACGCTGAAACACCATCCCCACACGACGGCGCACTTCCACAGGGTCAACCTTCGGATCGTATAAGTCAGTTCCCTTGTAGGTAATTTTACCTTCAACCCTGGCACTAGGAATCAAGTCATTCAGGCGGTTATAACACCGTAGCAGGGTACTTTTACCGCAACCGGACGGCCCAATGAAAGCAACAACCTTATTCTTGGGAACATCCAGAAAAACGTTCCGTACAGCCTGGAAGGAGCCGTAGAAAATGGAAACGTTTTCAGTGCGGATAACAACATCTTCAGTTCCTAGAGGACTGGCGACGGGGTTAGATTGAACAGAAGGATTGGTCATGATTTAGCCATCAGGGGTACAACTTTACTGGTTCACTTCTCCGAAAAGCACGGTTACAGCGAGTAAACCTCTTAATAGTGAGCAGACGAGCAGGGATACTAACGACCCCAATCAGCGCGACAATGATGTTACCGCAACCCAAACTTGGACATCTTTCAAATATTGACAAGGAGCTAATGGCAAAGTTGCAAATTCGCACAAACAGGGTCGCAGCAGATCCTCTGAATATTCTTAATATCGTACTAGTTAAACCAGACGTTCAACAATTAAATAAGCACCTGCTAGATGCCCGCTCTGCCTCGGTCATTCCCATAGCAAAATGCCCTTTGTCATGACTTGAGCAGGCACGGTATGAAGTTAAGGATGATTTCAGAGGGACGGAAGCATCGTACTGTCTCATGGTGAAGAATAAGTTAATGTCTTGGTAAAGATAAAATTATCTTTCTTGATAAAAAATAATCTTAATATTTCTCTAATCCTGATAAGCCCAATCCAGCCAGGAATTAGCCCGATCGT
Organism: filamentous cyanobacterium CCP2; assembly: GCA_003003615.1. GTDB lineage: Bacteria > Cyanobacteriota > Cyanobacteriia > Elainellales > Elainellaceae > Egbenema. The sequence goes on from PVWD01000218.1 coordinate 2,566, forward strand.
CTGATGCATTTTGTATAGAATAATGCTGAAAAAATTCCTGATTCGCAGGGGGCTTCGCAAGCTAGAGCTTTATCGGTTAATGGAAAATTTTTTGGAGGGTCGATGGCAAAGCATGAAAAGGTTAGGACAATAGAAGTAGAAGATTTTCAAAGATAAGCCTGAGAAAACGTCGCTTGTCGAACTGATTTTTGCTGTCTATACAACTTAGAAATCCCATGACTGCCAGACGGAAATATCACGTTATTTACGACGGAAACTGCAATCTTTGTGTGAACCTGGTCAAACTCTTGGAAACGCTCGATCGCGGTGAGCAGTTTTTCTACACTCCCATGCAGGATCAGCCTATTCTCGATCGCCTGGGAATTACTGCCCAGGATTGTGAACTAGGAATGATTCTCATTGATGCTGACCAACCCCACCAACGTTGGCAAGGAAGTGAGGCTGCCGAAGAAATTGGACGGTTGCTGCCAATGGGATCGGTCTTTGTCGAGGCTTACCGAGCGTTGCCGGGGGTGAAGTGGTTGGGCGATCGAACGTATGAGCAAGTCCGCGATAACCGCTACAGCCTATTTGGTAAGCGATCGTCTACGTATCGATCGGCGTATTCCTGTGAGGCGGGAAACTGTGGAATGTCTGATTCTTGAATCTCGACTCCAAAAGAGTGCAGTGTTTCGATAAGATAATAAAGCTTATCTTTACGTGAAAGCTCGCTGCCGGAGGTTTTCTCAATGCTGACTCTTAAGATTGTGGTTTATCTCGTTGTTGCTTTTTTCATCGCGCTGTTTGTCTTTGGTTTCTTGTCGAATGACCCGGCTCGTAATCCGAAGCGTCGGGATTTAGAATAAGTTTTCTGACGGCTTAAGGTAGTATACTGATTCCCCTGTAGACCAACTGCAGGTATTGGGAATTGGAAGTTGGGATGGTGGGGAACAAAGTTGTCAGCTTAGTGTCGTGGAACCTATATATTCCAATGGCAGCGTTTGTTTCCCTGCGCCCGACATTCAGGCCTTTACTCCTTCTCAAAGGGCGGCTTCAGTCCTGTCTGGACTAACCGTCTATTTTTATTGTGTTTAGAGTATGCCCTACCCGGTTTCGCCGCCTTCTCCTCCTCCGGTTGTAACTGTCCAGGAGGTCAATGTTCAGGAGACTGAGGAACTTCGCAATGCAACGACTAATGCGATCGCTGCTCCTACGCCTCATTTATCTCCAGAGTTTGCCGCTTCACCTGCGATCGTAGGCCGGTCTAGCAGTTCTAGCCAGTCTGCCAGCAGTGATGCTCAGTCCACTGGTGCATTGCCTTCTAACCAGGATGGAACGGTGGGTGCTGCCTCAACGGCCGCGTCTTTAGGGACTCCGCTAGAGTTGAGTGTTCCATTGGAGGTTGAAGACCCGCTACAAATTGAAGTTGCAGTACCGCAAGCATCCTCTTCAACTCCGGAACCCTCTCCAGCTAATCTCCATGCAGTTCCTCATTCAACGCCGAATAGGGCTGTTACAGACAATGCTTCTGCGGTTTCATCCCATGAAGCAGATTCGTCTACGGTCTTTGTGAACCCTTCTTCAGCATTAGACCCGTCAGCCACTGACCCATTTCCACCGTCTGTTTTTTCTTTGCCGGATGCCGATTTTAGTTCTGTTTCAACGATTCCCAGCCAGCGAGTTCCTGAGCTAGTGAGGGAATGGGTATACCTTGCCCAAATGCTCCCTGAAGGCACGCCTCTACCCGACGGTGGGCTGCCTCCTTTACCTCCCTTGCCGCCCGTGCCGGTGCCGCCTGCTGGGGATATTTTGATTATTCCTGGACAAGAGGATAGCGTTCCTGAATCAGAAGAACCGCCCGATGCGGAAAGCCCCGATGGAGGACAGCTTCCCCCGATTCAGCCCGCGACCCAAGACATTCTTGAGCTAACCGCCGATCGCCAGGAATATGACGAAGTGAGACAGGTCTTTTTGGCGGAAGGAAATGTGGAACTGCGCTTCCAGGAAGCCATTCTTACAGCCGATCGCCTACAGGTGAATATTCCCAACCGGATTGCTGTCGCCGATGGAGATGCAGTGTTAACGCGCGGTGATCAGGTGTTGCGAGGAGAGCGCATTACCTATAACCTGACGCTAGATCAGGGGAACATTCAGCAAGCCAGAGGGGAGCTTTTCCTGCCGTCGCTGTCGGAAGATACGGGGGCAGGGTTGCCAACGGATATTAGTCCTGAGCGAGATGCAACTCGTCCATTGTCCGATCGGCTGGCGAGTGAACAACCGCTTCAGGTGTTTGGCAGTCCGGGCGGCATTATCTTTGGGGTAGACACGCCGAATCAAATTACTGGGTTGCCTGGGTCGGAAGGCGAAATTACTCGGTTGCGCTATGAGGCTGATGAGATTCAGTTTGAGGGCGATCGCTGGCAGGCCACCAATGTTCGCATTACCAATGATCCTTTTTCACCGCCAGAACTGGAACTACGATCGCGCTTTGTCACGGTGATGCCGATCTCGCCATTCCAAACTGAGATTCGGGCCAGGAACCCGCGTTTGGTGTTTGATCAAGGGCTGCAATTGCCGTTATTCCGTGATCGGCTTGTGCTGGATAGCCGTGAGCGGGATTCAGGATTGGTCAATTTTGGGTTTGATGAGCGCGATCGGGGGGGGCTATTTCTTGAGCGATCGTTTGAATTTGATCTGGGTCGAGTTGCCCTATTAACCCTCACCCCTCAAATTCTGGTGCAGCGGGCGATCGATGAGGAAGGCTTTTTTGATCCGTCTTCCTACGGGCTGATTGTGCGGCTAGATGCCAGCCCGCGTCGTGGAACTTCGCTGGATGGAAACGTCACCTTTACCTCGCTGGATTTTGGAGCAGATGACTTTGAGGATACTTACCGGGCCAGCATTCGGGCGAATCAGGAAGTGTTTAACCACAACCTGGCACTGGAATACAGCTACCGCGATCGGTTGTTTAATGGCTCATTGGGCTTTCAAAATGTCCAGTCTAGTTTAGGGTTTGTCGTTACTTCGCCGATCGTACCCTTGGGTGATACGGGCATTAATCTCAGTTATCAGGGTGGGGTTCAGTTTATTAATTCCGACATCAACGTGGCGCGGGCGTTTGGCCCTGATTTCAATTCAGAAGATGCAACCGAACTGAGGGAATTGTTGCCTGATCCTGATCCAGTCACGGGAATTCGTCCGAACAACCGGATTAATTTAACTCGTTACCAAACCAGTGCTTCTCTGAATCGTTCTTTCTTGCTGTGGTCAGGAACCGCCCTACCTCCCACGCCTGATCAAGGATTAAGATATACTCCCAACCCGGTTGTGCCCTTCGTGCGGTTAAACGTCGGTTTGCGGGGTGTGTTGAGTGCCTATAGCAATGGAGATACTCAATCGGTTCTAACTAGCACCGTTGGACTTTCTGGGCAATTTGGCAATTTCTCTCGACCGTTTTTGGACTACACCGGCATCAACATTTCCTACTCTTACAATGCGGTCGGTGGGGATACACCGTTTAACTTCGATCGGGTGAATGATATTCAGGTCTTGTCGCTGGGTTTGGTGCAGCAGGTATACGGCCCCTTCCGGTTTGGCATCCGCTCTAATATTTTCATAGAAAGTCAGGCGAACCGAGAGAACAATACCGATACAACTTTCTCGTTGGAGTACAGCAGACGCACCTATTCCATTAACTTGAGCTATAGTCCTAGCCGTGAAGCGGGAGCAATCAACTTCCGCCTGAACGACTTCAACTGGACAGGTGATCCGGGTCGCTTTTCCGGCTTGGGGGGCACGGTGTCCGGGGGAGTACGTGTACCGGGAGATTGATCTAAAACTCAAAACAATAGCGAAGATTGAGCAAAATTTTTCAACTTTTTAAGTTTTTTCTGTCTCAAGGGGGATCATCTACGACCTCGCGGGATTACATTAGAATCATGATCTCCTAATTTGCCAAAACGAATGAATGAACTGGCAAAGGATGCTGCGGCGATTGATGTCACAGATTTGCTGACACGTTACAGTTTTGACCTGGGCGGGTCTACAGTCGAGCGGCTTGTCAATTCCTGGTTGCACCACTATCCAACTCAATGGCTTCGGCTGGCTGTGATTGAAGCTCTCTACCAGGGACGCTACAAAGCAATTTCGGTAGAGCAAATTTTGAATTTGTGGCAACGACGCGGCCGATCGCTGTATCGGTTTAATCACGAGTTTGAACGCATTGTTTGCGGTCGGTTTCCGTCTTACTCATCCCATGGGCGATCGGCGGCTTTAAATTCTGTACAAGCAAAGCCATTTCGTCAGCCAGCTGTGCAGTCGAGTGGGCCATCTACCCCGACTCCCGCTTCAACTGCCTCTCCAGACGTTCAGCTACCGGAAACTGAACCCTCAAGGTCAAACCCATCGTCCGATGTAGAACCTGCGGAAACCCCATCTTCTGAGGAGGCTGCAAGTTCAGACTTACTCGTTCCCTCCCTCTCCAAAGGGGCACCTGTCCCCACCTTTAAGCCCGCTAGCCCTGCTGATCTGGGCATTCTTGAAGTCGGGGTCGGCCGATCGCCCCACCGAGAACCGATTCACCAGTTCACCCCCACCTCAGAATCATCAGACTTCTACTCCAAACTCCGAGCAGTCGCCCAAATCGAGAACTAGGTCTCCCTACTCCCCACTCCCTACTCCCCTACCCCATCCGCCGCAACACCTCGCGAATCACCTCTGAAGGAACCTGATCCGTCACCTTAACCGCCCCAATTTCTGTAGGCAACACAAACCTAACTTTGCCCGCTTCAACTTTTTTGTCAGTTTGTAGAGCCGCGACGATCGCTTCAATGTCTATTCCAGGAGGGAGCTTAATTGGTAAACCCGTTTTTTCAATTAGGGCTTGCTGCCGTTGCGTTGCATCTGCTTCCCACATTCCCAACTCCACTGCAATTTGTCCGGCGGCTACCATGCCGATCGCCACTGCTTCACCGTGATTTACCACCTTATAACCCGTCAGGCTTTCCACTGCATGACCGATCGTATGCCCATAGTTGAGAATGGCCCGCAGTCCAGCTTCCTTTTCGTCTTGGCTGACCACATGGGCTTTGGCCTGGCACGAGCGGGTGAGGATGGTTTGCATGAGTTCTTCGCTGACGTAGCGTTGTTGATCCAGTCGTTTGGCCGCTTCCAGTTGGGCAAATAGTTCGGCATCCCAAATCACGCCATATTTAATCACCTCTGCCATTCCGGCCCGAAATTCTCTGGCGGGCAAGGTCTGCAAAACCTGTGGATCAATCAACACCAAGCGCGGCTGATGAAAGGCCCCGATCAGGTTTTTGCCTTGGGGATGGTTCACGCCCGTTTTACCGCCGATCGCCGCATCCACCATCGCCAACAGTGAAGTGGGCACTTGAACAAAATGAATTCCCCGCAGCCAGGTTGCCGCTGCAAAGCCCGCCATATCGCCAACGACACCGCCGCCCAGTGCCACAATGGTAGACGATCGCTCTAAGTGACGTGTTAAAGCCGTGTCATACACCTTTTGAATGGAGTTCAGCGTCTTGTAGCGTTCACCTGCTGGCAGCAAATGGTGGGCCGCCTGAAAACCCGCCTGCCTTAAAGAAGCCATCACCTGCTCTCCATACCGCCGAAAGACGATCGGGTTGGAAACCACCAAGACTTTCTGCCCCAGCCGTAGAGCTTGCATCCAGGCTCCAAGATGTTCCAACCCACCAGAGGCGATCGAAATTTCGTAGGACTGATGGGGTAACTCAACAGTAATGACTGACTTCATGTGCTTTGTATTATGCAAGTGCCCGTGCGCTGTATTGTACTCTACGGAGTAGGCGGAGTGTCTAACCGTGCCTAGATTCATCCAGACGGTTGGCGGTGAAATGAACGATCGCCCCACGAGACAACCGCTAGACACTATGCCTTTATTGCAAGAACTTGGGGTGGATTCACAATGAGCGATCGATCCAATGAAATCGTGTTTCGTTTACCTGCCGGTGTGCCCCAACCGAAGTTTGGTTTCTTTCAGTCGGTTCAGTTTGAAGCGGATTGGGGAGAAATTATTGGTGTGCAGTATGTGGCTCCTTACTCGGCTTGGGCAGAAAAGCTGGGGATAGGATGGCATTATGTCGTTGAGTTGGCTCCTGCCTCTCCTGCGGCGCAAACCGTTTCCGTGGCCGTTGTAGATGAGCTTGCCCTTGAAGCGTGGACAGGATAAGGCGATCGTATGGGGGGCAGAAAATGGTTGAATAGTTTTGTATGGTCTAATGTTTGGAGAAGTTCAATGTTTGGAGTTATTTCCTACGTTGTGTTGGTTGGTGCGGCGTTTGCTGCTGCAATGGGGCTGTATTTTGGGTTGCGATCGGCGAAGTTGATTTAGGGGAGTAGGGAGTGGGGAGTGGGGAGTAGGGAGTAGGGAGTAGGGCATCTTGTTCTCTGATGCTGGCGAGGTCTAAAGTTATCTGTTCAACACCCATCCAGGGAAAAACTCGCTACGATCGCTAGTACCCTCCCTAACTCGCCAGTTCTCCTCTCCTCTATGTCAGCATTTAACATTCAGGCTCCCTTTGAGCCAATGGGCGACCAGCCCAAAGCCATTAAGCAGCTTACTCAACACATTAACAATGGTCATCCGTATCAGACCCTTCTGGGAGCGACGGGAACCGGAAAAACGCACACTGTTGCCCGTGTCATTCAAAATGTGGGCAAACCAACCCTGGTTCTGGCCCATAACAAAACGCTAGCCGCCCAGCTTTGCAACGAGCTTCGGGAATTTTTCCCGGACAATGCCGTTGAATATTTTATTAGCTATTACGACTACTACCAGCCAGAAGCTTACATTCCTGTCACAGATACCTACATCGCCAAAACTGCATCGATCAACGAAGAAATTGATATGTTGCGGCACTCTGCCACCCGATCGCTGTTCGAGCGTAAAGACGTGATCGTTGTGGCTTCCATTAGCTGCATTTATGGCTTAGGGATTCCGTCAGAATACCTGAATGCGTCCATTCCCTTCAAGGTGGGCATGGAGGTAGACCAACGGCAAATTCTCCGCGATTTAGCAGCAGTGCAGTATGAGCGGAATGACCTGGATGTGGGGCGAGGCCGCTTTCGGGTGAAGGGAGATGTCCTGGAAATTGGCCCAGCCTACGAGGATCGCCTGATTCGGATTGAGTTTTTTGGCGATGAAATTGATGCGATTCGCTACATTGACCCCATCACGGGTGAAACGTTACAGAGTATGGATGCCCTAAACGTTTACCCAGCCCGACACTTTGTTACCCCGGACGATCGCTTGGAAGAAGCCTGTGAGGCGATCGAGCAGGAGCTAAAAGATCGCTTAGAAGAATTGGAAAAAGAAAATAAGCTGCTGGAGGCTCAGCGTTTGGAACAGCGCACCCGCTATGACCTGGAAATGCTGCGGGAAGTGGGTTATTGCAATGGCGTAGAAAACTATGCGCGGCATCTTGCCGGACGAGTGGCGGGTTCACCCCCCGAATGTTTAATTGATTACTTCCCGGAAGACTGGCTGTTGGTCATCGACGAATCCCACGTTACGATTCCGCAGATCCGGGGCATGTATAACGGCGATCGATCGCGCAAACTCACCTTAATTGATCACGGGTTTCGGTTGCCGAGTGCTGCTGATAACCGCCCATTAAAATCAGAAGAATTTTGGCAAAAGGTAAATCAGTGTATTTTTGTGTCAGCGACACCGGGCAACTGGGAATTGGAGGTGTCAGAAGGCAAATTTGAAATTGAAGGGGAAGGCAAAACCGAGACGAGGCTTTATATTCCGGGAACGGGACGGGTTGTAGAGCAGGTGATCCGTCCGACGGGTGTGGTTGATCCAGAGATATATGTTCGTCCGACGGAAGGACAAATTGATGATTTGCTGCATGAAATTCAGGAGCGAGTCCAAAAGGGTGAACGGACGCTCGTGACGACCCTGACGAAGCGAATGGCGGAAGACCTGACCGAATACCTGCAAGAACGAGCCATTCGGGTACGTTATTTGCACTCTGAGATTAACTCGATCGAACGCATTGAAATCCTGCGAGATCTCCGTCAAGGGGAATTTGATGCGCTAATTGGTGTGAACCTATTAAGGGAAGGATTAGACCTGCCAGAAGTTTCGCTGGTTGCCATTCTGGATGCCGATAAAGAAGGATTTCTCCGAGCAGAACGATCGCTAATTCAAACGATCGGACGAGCGGCACGCCATGTCAGCGGTCAAGCCATTTTGTATGCAGATAACTTGACCGACAGCATGGCAAAGGCCATCAGCGAAACGGAACGGCGGCGCACCATTCAACTGGAATATAACCGGAAACACAATATCACGCCAAAACCCATCATCAAAGGTCAAAGCAATGCAATTCTGCAATTCCTAGAAGTATCTCGTCGCTTGACGACGCAAGAACTAGATAAAGCCTACGAACAGGCAGATGATTTACCGCTCGAAAACATTCCAGACTTGATTGTGAAGCTGGAAACGGAAATGAAGGAGGCGGCAAAGCAATTAGAGTTTGAAGAGGCGGCTAAATTGCGCGATCGAATCAAACATCTGCGCGATCGGCTGATCGGAAAACACCGGGCTTAAGGTATAACTCCCATTTTTCAGCAGTAAAAACCCGTCCTAAAATCCACCTTGGAATGCAAATTGAATAATCTGAAATTCTTGTGGGGTGGGCAGCGTTTCGACTGAGCTCAAGCCGAAGTCTTGCCCGCCTAGTGAACAAAGCAACCTGATTACAGGTTATTTAATTCACGATCCTTAGG
>PVWD01000219.1 GCA_003003615.1 filamentous cyanobacterium CCP2
GGGAAGGGGCGGTTTGCAGGTGTCAGTGCTGGAGGGCGGATATAAGGCGTTTCGGCGGTGGGTGCTGTCGAGCTTTGAGGTGCCAAGGCCGATTCTGATTTTGGGGGGAATGACTGGAACGGGAAAAACGGCAATTTTGAATGAGCTAGCAGCACAAGGTTCGCAAGTTCTAGATCTGGAAAATTTGGCAAGTCATCGGGGCAGCAGTTACGGCAGTTTGGGCTTGCCGCCTCAGCCCAGCAATGAGCAATTTGAGAATTTGATTGCGATGCAGTGGATGGCATTTGACGCTACAAAACCCGTTTGGATTGAAGCCGAGAGTAAGCGCATCGGCATCTGCCGCATCCCAGAACCCTTCTTCCAGCAAATGGATCGATCGCCCGTTTTAGAAGTTAACCGTTCCCGCGCCGAACGTCTTGCTGCCTTAGTTGAAGTGTATGGCACCGCCGATCGCCAGGAGTTAATCATCGCGACGGAACGCATCCGCAAACGGTTGGGTGGACTCCGCACCCAGCAGGCGATCGAATTGCTCCAACAGGATCAACTGGCAGCCGCCTTCGACATCATCTTGGACTACTACGACAAAACCTACACCTACGACCTGCACCGCCGCAATGTCTCGATTTATCCGATTGACCTCATTGGATATTCACCTGCGGAAAGTGCCCAAGTTTTATTGGAAAAAGCCAACCGACTTTATGAGCGATCGAGTGCATAGCGAATTTACCCATCCATCTATCAGCCCATCCACCGATGAGGGAGATACTCTGCAAAATGCCGTTTCCAAAGGCGCAGCCCTCATTGCAGAACTGGAAACCTATGAGCCGCACAATTCAACCGAACAGGAGCATATTGCACGGACGATCGCCTTCATCCAGACGCATCCTCACAACTGGTACGATCGCCATAACCTGAAGGGGCACATTACCGCATCTGCCTGGATTGTGGCAGAAGACTCAGTATTGCTGACCCATCACCGTAAGCTCAATCAGTGGTTCCAGTTAGGTGGACATTGCGATGAGCCAGACGTGGTGGGATCGGCTTTTCGTGAAGCGACAGAAGAATCTGGATTGAAGCGACTCTCTTACCCGGAGATCCTATTTGATGTGGATGTTCATCTGATCCCAGAACGTAAAGGCATTCCGGCACACAATCACTTTGATATTCGGTATCGGTTAGTCGGCGATCGATCGGAACCATTCACCATTAGTCACGAGTCCAATGATTTGCGGTGGGTTCCTTTGGCAGAATTAGAACATTACACCCAAGATGCTTCAGTGCTGCGAATGCGTGATAAGTCACTTTGGATGATGGATTAAATTTGCATTCCTTTAGCTTTACAGCAATATAGTCTCACAGCAATACACCTAGGCTATAGCTACCGTAGCCTCAAGTGCCAGGTTAAGTCCGGTAGGGTGACTTATGGAAATTTACCGAGTTGGTCAACCGATCGAGATTTTAGAATCGCCAATATTGCTTTCCGATGAAAGTCTTCTACCTGGGTTTGAATTGAACCTCAGCAAAATTTGGGGCTAGTTTGCTCACGGTACTTTTGCTTCAATGCTTCCGGCATCCGAATGGGTTTGTGATTTTGCAAATTTACGAAAATTCCCACCTGTTCACCGCTCGCCGCGACTTTGCCATTCACGGTAATGGTTGCATTGACCGTCCATCGCAAAGATTCCAGCGACTTCATCCACATTTTGCCCATTGGCATGTCTGCAAGCTGGATGGGCTGCTTGTAATCGATCTGGGTTTGTAAAATCACTGGAGCGATCCCATTCTTGAGTTGCTCATCCAATGGGAAATGACGGGCAAGCATTTCTAGGCGCAGGTCTTCCAGCCAGCGAACATAAACGATATTGCTGACAATTCTCGCAAAATCAATGTCGTAAGTTTTAACAGGCAAATCAAGCTCAACTTCAAACGGCTGCTTTTGTGTTGTTGCGTTCATATTTGGAAAAGTTAGGATGGCTGAGTTTGTCGCAAGCCATAACAAATGAGCCTAACGACAGAGAGCTTGTCCTGAGCATTTTGCGTACCGCCCTAGCTTGGACATTAGCTTGTAAAATGCAAGTTATATGCAGTTTAGCAAAATTAACTTGTAAAATGCAAGTAATTGTGTGAGCCAGGATGATGAATTGAATAACTTCTGTGGGGGTTTAGCAATACCCAACTCCGACCAACAGAATTTAGGATTTGACTCCAGCCGTATTCCATCGCCATGTTGCCGTTTTAGCCATGACTCAACCCAGACGCTCTCCTTGCCCTGTCTCCTGTACCTTAGATTTAATCGGCGATCGTTGGACATTACTCGTCATCAGAGACATGATGTTTTTTGGTAAACAGCGATTTGAAGAATTTTTAGAATCTCCAGAGGGCATCTCAACCAATATTCTGGCGAATCGGCTCAAATTGCTTGAGGAGGCAGGGTTAGTCACAAAACAGCCCTACAGCAACCATTCCCGCCGCATGAACTATCAGCTTACCGAGAAGGGGAAAAGTCTGCGTCCTGTGATCAAAGTCATCACTGCCTGGGGGTTGAAGCACATTCCGAATACCCAAACTCCCGATCGTCTTAAGCCATTCTAAATGAACCACTTTTTTCTTGCAGGCAAGATACCTGCGTTACGGATTTTGTTTTCCCTTTTTTCCCTCACTCCTCACTTCTCACTCCCAGTTGCCACTCCCGCGCCGTTCCAAACCGCCACGTCAACACACAAGCTGCCACCAGTAAACCGATCGCCAGTCCCCACCATAGCCCCACGCCGCCAAACCCGAAGCGTAAACCCAGAATGTAGCCGCTAGTTAAGCCCAGCCCCCAATAGGTGAAAATGCCAATCAGCATGGGAACGCGAGTATCTTTAATGCCGCGTAACGCTCCTGCCGCGCTAATTTGAATGCCATCGACAATTTGAAACATCGCTGCCACGCCGAGTAAGGACTTTGCCAAATTGACGACAGTGGCATTGGCAGGGTCAGCCACATCAATGTAAAGCGAGATAATTTGCGTGGGGAACGCCCAAAACAGAATGCCCATGCAGAACATAAAAAATGCGGAAATGCCAATGCCGACGAAACCTGCTAATCGCGCTCCCGCAGGATGGTGTTGCCCCATGAGTTGACCAACCCGGACTGTTGTTGCTAAAGAAACGCCAAGGGGAATCATGAAAGTCATGGAAGCCGTCTGCAAAGCAATTTGGTGAGCAGCCAGCAGGGTTGTGCCAAGTTGCCCAATTAACAGCGTCACGATTGCAAATAAGCTTGTTTCAACGGCTGCCAACACACCGATCGGCAAACCCACATTCAGCAATTCTAGGAATATGCTGCGATCGAATTGGCGCAAATTGTTAAAGGCTCCATAGGAACGGAGCGATCGTTGCTGAAGGGTATACAGTCCTAATGCAACAAACATTCCCCATAGGGAAAGGGTACTGGCTAAGCCAATCCCGGCAACACCGAGAGCCGGTAAGCCAAACTTGCCAAAGATGAGAACATAGTTGAAAGCCACGTTAACCAGCGTTCCACCCACCATCACCACAATCACTGGGCGGGGTCTGGACAACGCCGAGACAAAATTTCGCAGTACGGCAAATCCCAGAGCCGGAAAATAGCCCCAAACGATCGCCCGCAGATACGTTCCAGCTAAAGCCGCCGTTTCGGGTTCCTGGCCCATTAATCGTAGAACGGCCTCACCATACCAAAGCACCAGAGACATGGGGATGGCTAACATAAGAGCCAACCACCAGCCCTGCCGTACCACCTGACCGACGCGCTTCCCGTTTCCTGCTCCATAGGCTTCTGCCACCAAGGGGCTAACCGCCGAGAGAATGGCACTACCCACGATCGTTAGCACATGGAACATCAACGCACCCAAGGCTCCTGCGGCGATCGTCTGGCTCCCTAGAATTCCCATCATCACCGTATCGACGAACGAAGTGGCCGCCTGGGCAAGCTGCGCTCCGGCGAGGGGAATGGCTAAAAACAAACAGGCATAAATTTCAGAGATGATCCTGGACTTTGGTAATAAATGCATCGCTTCAAAATAAAAAGCAGGTAAAGCCCTGCCGCTCTGAGGTTGAGACTTCGATCGAAGCATCACACGTCTTGCTCAGATACCTTATCAAACAAGAGAACAAAATTGCTTCACCCATCCTGGTAATTTTTATTGAAAAAGATTTTCAATAATGTTGACATCGATTCGCAATAACCCTACTATCTATTTATAGTGTTCTCCTCTCAAAGGATCGGCAGGTGGGAGTGGTCAGTCATCTGATCCCCCACTTTTTTTATGGGAAGGGAACTTTGCATCGTATCGGAAGCGTGGGACGGCTCCACAAACCGATACACTAATAAACAGCCTGTCTTCTTAAACAGCCTGCCTGCCAAATTATTCTTCATTTGTTTATGTCTGCTGTCCCCCCATCGTCGCAGTCTGCGGTGCCGTCCGATCGTCCTCTACGTTCTCAAAATTCTGCCGACCAAACTTCCGAAGCATTCGATGCCATTGTGATTGGCTCTGGAATTGGTGGGTTAGTCACTGCAACTCAACTGGCTGCCAAGGGAGCAACGGTGCTGGTGTTAGAACGCTACCTGATTCCGGGAGGCAGTGCGGGCTATTTTGAGCGGCAAGGCTATCGGTTTGATGTTGGGGCATCCATGATTTTTGGGTTTGGCAGTCAGGGAACCACCAATTTACTGACTCGCGCCCTGCAAGCGGTGAACATGAACCTGGAGACATTGCCCGATCCGGTGCAGATTCATTACCACCTTCCAGAGCAGCTAGAGCTAAAAGTTCACCGGGACTATGAGAAGTTTTTGCAAGAACTGATTGCCCAGTTTCCCCATGAAGCTCAGGGCATTCGCCAATTTTATGATGAATGCTGGAAGGTTTTTAACTGCTTAAACGCGATCGAACTCTTGTCTTTGGAAGAGCCGCGCTACCTGATGCGGGTATTTTTTCAAAATCCGCTGGCGTGCCTGGGCTTGGTAAAATATTTGCCTCAAAACGTGGGGGATATCGCTCGTCGCTACATTAGTGATCCGGTGCTGCTGAAATTCATTGATATTGAGTGTTACTGCTGGTCGGTGGTTCCGGCAACGCTGACCCCGATGATTAATGCGGGAATGGTGTTTAGCGATCGGCATTATGGCGGCATCAACTACCCCAAGGGTGGAGTGGGGCAAATTGCTCAGAAATTAGTGGAAGGTTTGGAAAAAGCGGGAGGTCAGATCCGATATCGCTCCAGGGTGACTGAAATTTTGATGGAGCAGGATCAAGCCGTTGGTGTGAAGTTGGCGACGGGTGAAGTGATTCGGGCAAAGCGGGTCGTGTCGAATGCAACCCGATGGGACACCTTTAAAAAGCTGATTCCCAAAGACAAAATGCCACGATCGGAGCAAAAATGGCAGCAACGATACCACAAATCCCCTAGCTTTTTCAGCCTGCATTTGGGGGTCAAGGCAGAAGTGCTGCCTCTGGGAACGGAGTGCCATCATATTGTTTTAGAAGACTGGACGCAGATGGAGTCTTCCTTTGGCACCATCTTTGTTTCCATTCCCACATTGCTTGATCCAGATTTGGCTCCTGAAGGTCATCACATTATCCATACCTTTACGCCAAGCTGGATGGAAGAGTGGCAGGGTTTATCGCCCAAAGACTATGAAGAAAAGAAAGAAAGCATGGCAGCGCAATTGGTCGATCGCCTGGAAGCGATTTTTCCTGGATTAGCAGCAGGGCTGGACTATCAAGAAGCCGGAACGCCCCGCACCCATCGCCGCTTTTTGGGACGGGATGATGGCACCTATGGGCCAATTCCCAGCCGGAAGCTCATGGGCTTGTTGGGAATGCCCTTTAACCGCACTACAATTCCGGGGTTATATTGCGTGGGGGATAGCACTTTTCCAGGGCAAGGACTAAATGCAGTGGCTTTTTCCGGCTTTGCCTGTGCCCACCGAATTGGAGTAGACCTAGGACTATGAAGGGATCGATCGCCCTTCAGCTTAAAGAAGTATGTAGAAATACGTAGAAATGTATGAAATGTGGCTAAATTTCGCTGGATTGAGGTGGAAGATGACGATCGAGCATTACAAAGCTAGCGCAAACAAGGTCGCGAAATCCGTAAGCGCAAGCCTGAAAACGTAAATAGATTCCAAATTAGTTACCTTAACGCCATAAATGCTGGATTTTAGGCTAAAAAACATTCCTTTGGTAGGAACTTTTACTGCTTAAACTGATTCGGTTTTCCGAACCACAACTCAATGATTGGAATGTCAACCTGCATCGGTTTGCGATAGCCTGAATAAGCTTAATTTCTCATCTCAGAAAGCATCATTCAATGCAGAAAGTTTGATGTTCACCCATTAGGATGACACGGTTGTGTACTCAAACTCACTCTCTCTGATGAAGATTAGCAGCGTATTATCACGCAAAAATTAGAGTAAAAGAGCCACAAGCGATATACTGAGGTCCCGCAATTGGATTCTCTAACCTTTGACTGTCATTTCGTACAGAAAAGAGGTTCATAGAAGCCAACCGTTTGCAGAACTCAAAACCAGCGAGAGACTGTTTGACATCACGATTAAAATTATCGATCGGTCACAGATTATACATTTCTCTTCGCCAATATTTAGGCTCTTAAACGACTGACTTTTTAATGTCGATGACACTTCTCAATTGACGAGTAGAGGAATAACGAATGGCAATCAAACGGCGCAAGTTTCTGGTTACGTCTGCTTTGTCCGCAATTTTGACTGTTGCAGTTGCAGCCTGTGCATCGGGAGGCAGTGGGACGGCTGAAGACGGTACAAGAAGGCTGGTTATGGCAACTTCGGCAGATTATCCTCCCTACGAGTATGTGGATTCCTCTAGCGGAACTCAGGAAATCGTTGGGTTTGACGTGGAAATTGCTCAGTACATTACTGAAGAGTTGGGCTACGAACTGGAAATTCAAAACATTGATTTCAACAGTTTGATTCCGGCTCTGCAAGCGAATCGGGCAGACTTTGTGATGGCAGGCATGACTCCAACAGAGGAACGTCGGCAGAACGTTGATTTTTCTGACGTTTACTACGAAGCCAGAAATACGATCGTTTCTCGTCAGGGCAGTGGGTTGACTAGTCCTGAGAGCCTTGCTGGAAAGGCAGTGGGTGTGCAGCTCGGTTCTACCCAAGAGCAAGCTGCCAGGGATTTAGAAGGTTTAGACCTGAAGCCGCTCAACCGCATCACGGAGATGATTCAAGAGCTAAAAGCAGGGCGGATTGATGCCATTATCATGGAAGACACAGTGGCAGAGGGCTTTCTCGCTTCCAACCCTGACCTCGAAGCCAATGATATTCCCAATACGGGTGAAGCAGGTTCAGCGATCGCCTTCCCTCAGGGTTCAGAACTGCGGGATGAGTTCAACCCAGTGCTGCAAGAAATGATTTCAAGCGGCAAGATGGATGAACTCATTACCAAGTGGTTTGGCGATGAGTCTCCGGCAGCGGATGAGCTAGCTGAATAATTCATCGGCTTGCCCGCAGGGAATTGTTTGGCGGGAATGTCTTGTGGGGTGGGCATCTTGCCCGCCCAGTCAGTTAAAAGGCGATCGAAAGGCGATCGGTTTTCCTGCCTATTCCATTAACTGCTTCGCGATCGGGGGAGTATTTTGCGACATTCTCAGAATATTTTTACAAGCTAAATTTTTTTGTAAACTTAGCGGGTTAACGAGAACACAGTTTTAAATTCACTATATTTCCCCACCATAAATTCAGGCTTCAATCATAAATAAAATACAGACACAGATACAGGTGAGATCTTGCTCAATTGGCTACCATTCTTCGCTATCACCTGTAGTAAACTACACAGATACCAAATAAATTCGTGTAGCTTTCCGTACCAAAGTTAGATTTCACAATGAAAAAATAAGGAACGCTCAGGGCATGGTGCTTGATTTGATTGAACCGACGCTGCACATTCCTAACCTGCTCAACCTGGCTCAAGCAGGCGGCTTGAATTTGGATTTTTCCCAAATTGCGCCAAATATCCCCTTCATTTTGGGCGGAATTGGAACAACTCTTGCGTTTACCCTAGTTTCTGCGTTCTTTGGGTTTACCTGGGGAACGATTCTGTCCATCTTTAAAATTTCAAACATTAAACCGCTAAAATGGTTCGCTGATTTCTACACTTCAGTGTTTCGAGGGACACCTCTGATCTTGCAGTTGGCAATTATTTATTTTTCCAGCCCCCAGGTCATTGGCTATGCAATTCCACCGTTTCAAGCCGGTGTGATCACGTTCTCGTTGAACTCAGCAGCCTATAGTTCAGAAACGATTCGAGGGGGTATCTTAGCCGTTGATAAAGGGCAACGAGAAGCCGCCCTCACGATGGGCGTTCCGTATACCATGATGATGTGGGACATTATCTTGCCCCAGGCATTCAAGAATATTTTGCCTGCGTTGGTGAATGAGAGTATTGCCCTCTTAAAAGACTCCTCATTGGTGTCAACAGTGGGTGCATTAGATTTGATGCGGCGCGGTCAAATTGTGGCAGCAGAAAAATTCATTTATTTTGAACCGTTGATTATCGTTGGTTTGGTTTATTACATCATGGTTACGGGGTTCACCTGGTTAGCACAACGCTTTGAGAAAAGGATGCGGAGAAGTGATTAGAACAGAGTTTCTTTGCAAGTCGTTTGGCAGTTTGAATGTCTTAAAAGACATCTCAACAGAAATCAAAAAAGGGCAGGTGGTTGCCATCATTGGCCCATCTGGATGCGGCAAGTCTACGTTCCTGCGTTGCCTGAATTTGCTAGAAGTTCCTACTCGTGGACGAGTTTACATTGACGATGTTGAAGTGACCCATCCCAAAACAGATATTAAGAAGGTTCGGCAGAATGTGGGGATGGTGTTTCAACACTTCAACCTGTTTCCTCACATGACGGTGCTGAAAAATGTTACCTATGCGCCAATTAAGGTCAAAAAAATCCGGACACCGGAAGCCGAAGCGTTGGGCATGGAACTATTGAAACAAGTTGGGCTAGAAGAGAAGGCAGGGGTTTACCCTTCTCGCTTGTCTGGTGGGCAAAAACAGCGGGTGGCGATCGCCCGTGCGCTGGCAATGCAGCCTCAAGTCATGTTGTTTGATGAGCCGACTTCTGCCCTTGACCCCGAAATGGTAAAGGAAGTGCTGGAGGTGATGAAGGGCCTCGCAACCACTGGAATCACAATGGCGATCGTGACTCACGAAATGGGCTTTGCTCGCGAAGTTGCCGATCGAATTATGTTTTTGGATGGCGGCTACGTTGCAGAAGATTCCCCCCCTGCTGAGTTCTTCTCAAATCCTAAGAGCGAACGGGCTTGTCAGTTTTTAGAGAAAGTTCTTTAGTGAGGAGCAGGCAACTCCTCACTCACTCCACCTTCTTAAAGGAAAGGAAATCGACGATTCTCTCTACCGTAGAAGTGTAACCGTCCATAGCCAAGAAACTGTCCGGCTGCAACTTCTGCCTGCGGGTAGGCCGTCACGCCGAATAAATAGACTCCGCTCAGACGGGGGTTGCGCTCAGGTCTAAGCCCAACGGTTACAACGGTTCCGGGCGGCACAGGTGAATCAAAAATGACGGTCACGGTTTGATTATCGCGATCGAAGCGGGTTTCTTGAACGGTGAATTCATTGCCGCGATTACGAGGAGTCCCTTCAAAGGCGATCGTATCTTCAGAGTAGCGAATCCGCCGGGCCGCGCTGGAACCGTCTCGCTGACTGATTTCTATCCGTCCGAGGGGTTCTCCAGCATCCTCTGACAGGGTTAGCGTAAAGTAATAGGTGGGTCGCCACGCCAAGGTTGTGTTCTGGGTGGTTGTGGCATCGGTTAACAGGGGAGGACGCACAAAATAGGTCTGACCATCTTGCAATTCTACTGCCTGAGCCGATCGCATCGGTAATCCAGTGGCTCCAAGCGTTAAGGAAGCGGCAACTGCAAGACCCAGCCAAGCCGAGGAACGCATACATTACCTCTACTGCAATGAAGTGTATAAATCATTTTGATCCTAGCGCGGAGCTTCAAGCATCGGTGAGCGATGTTGCAAAATCGAAACCCGCTAGAATGCTCTCAGTACCCTGTCTATCGGTTCAGAATGGTAGCCCAAGTTTTTGAACAGTCAATTCAAATTAAAGCGAGTGCAACTGCCGTTGAACGCTGCATTACTGATTTGACCCTCATGCATCGATGGCTAAACCCGGCTCTACGATGTGAACCCATTGGCGAGTGGAACACCGCTCTGGGAGGCAGAAGTCGGTTTGTGATTCAGGTTCCAGTGTTGCAGCCCACCCTTAGCAGCAAGGTAATTGAACGAGAACCAGGGTTAATTGTCTGGGAATTTCGCGGTTTTTTTGAAGGGCGCGATCGATGGGAATGCCACCCCAACCTGAAAGGAACCAAGTTGACCAATCGGTTTGAATTTAAGATTCCCAACCCGATCGTCCGCTATGGCTTTAATACGTTTGCAGCGCAATGGACAAAACGAGACATGGAAGCCCAGTTGCGGCGGTTGAAGCGGGTTGCAGAAGATGAATATCGCCGGATGAAATAGCCGGACGAAATAGATGCACAAAAATTTGAGGGATGGGCAGATTGCAGGTGTAATCCAGCAATGTTACCCATCCCCCGATTCTTTTTTTGGCAGTCTTTTTTCTAGCAGTTTCTTTAAAGTTTGACTACCGAGAGCGTTACTTCGCCATCGTTATCAACCAAATGCGTATCGATGAAAAAGGCGCAGAGTTTGCAAGGCTCAATCACATCCAGGTTCAGCGTTTCGTTGTAACCATTCAACGTTGACCAGGTGGCCGCAACTGGAACATTTGTTTTTTGGTTAATCACCTTACCGCCATAAATCCACAGCAGAACCAAGGGTTCCCCAGGATGAACTGTGCTGCCCCGGTAATTAAACACTCCGTCCTTGATGCGGACAATATAGCTTCCAGGGACAAGATCAGTAGATACTGAAATCTCATCCTGAATTCTTCGCATCTGCCCTTCATCCAACAAGAAGCTATTGTGCTTGTTGTGTACGGTGACATTGGCGATCGTGCAGCCATATCCTTCGCTTTCTGCCATGACATCTGAAGAAGCAGGAACAACAGCAGGTTGAGCCACTGCCCCAGAAGCCACCGCCCCAGAGGCAACTGCCACCCCGCCCACTGCCGCAC
>PVWD01000034.1 GCA_003003615.1 filamentous cyanobacterium CCP2
CCATTGCCCCTACCCTTCCTCTGGTTCAATCCCTGCCGCCCTCAGTTGCGCTGCTAGCCGCTCCGCTCGTTGCCGTTCTGCTTCTGCCCGCTGGCGTTCCCTTGCTACAAGCTCTGATCCCCATAGCAGCAACTCTCCTTCAGTATCCCACCACCGCAGCCAGTCCCCCGTCCGATTTTCGCGGCTGCCCTGCCAGGTGCCAAGGAATAGATTCATTTCAGGAATCCAGTAGCGATCGGCTGCATTCGGCTCTTGAAGCTGATAGCGTCCGGAGTCATCTAAACGGTAAACTTCCAGAATTCCGGTGTTTGGCTCAAAAATGACGTAGTTGGGAACCTGCAAAATTTGTTCATAGAAAAACCACTTTCCCGGCGGATAGGTTGGCTTATTGGAATATTCCTTGCCTTCGTCGTCGGAGACAAACTCCATAACAATGCAGGGCACCTCCCCTTGCAGGTTGGGCGTATAGCTGCGGCTGACTTCTTCCCTGGAAACGCGGATCTCAGCAACATACCCCCAATCAGGAGCCTTCACCACAATTTGCTGATTCAGCGTGGTGCAAATGCCGTAATTGGTCAAAGTCAGGGCATGGGCAGGCAAGCGGTTTGCGAGTTCTAAGCTTTCGGTCAATGCAGCCGCCAGGGCAGGCTGATTAATGTTGTCCACAGGTTCATCATCCAGCACAAAATCATCGGGCAACTTTTCCCACTTCACTTGATAGATGGTGCTTGGGGCGATCGACATGCTCCTGCCTCCCTTGCCTAAATCCCAATCCGGTGTAGCCTTATTGTAATATTGGTTGGCAACAACCGAACAAATGAACTACTGGCGACATTTTTCCCAATGCCAGTTAGGATGAGGGGAAAACGATCGTCGTTACAAAACCATACGAAAGAACCGTAAGTATATGTACCTATCTCTCTGGTCAGGTAAACCCTACCCCCTGGGAGCGACCTGGGATGGGAAGGGTACAAACTTTGCCTTATTTTCTGAACATGCAACCGGTGTTGAGCTGTGCTTGTTTGATAATCACGGTCGAGAGACGCGGCTGACCTTAACGGAAGTTAGCAACTTTGTCTGGCATGGTTATGTGCCGTCTGTTGGGCCGGGTCAGCGATATGGCTTCCGGGTGCATGGCCCCTATGAACCTCAAAATGGGCATCGCTTTAACCCGAACAAATTAGTCATCGATCCCTATGCCAAGGCGATCGAAGGGCATGTTGACTTTAGCGAAAAGATTTTTGGCTATTCCTGGAATGATCCGGCTAAAGATCTGTCCTTTTCCGACGAAGACGATGCCCAATACATTCCTAAAGCCGTTGTCATCGACGACTACTTTGACTGGGAAGATGATGAGCTTCTGCAAACGCCACGCCACGAAACCATCATCTACGAAACCCACGTTAAGGGCTTCACCCGACTCCATCCCGACATTCCGCCAGAACTGCGGGGAACCTACGCCGGTTTAGGGCATCCTGCCTCAATTTTTCACCTCCAGTCCCTCGGCATTACCGCAGTTGAACTGATGCCGGTTCACCACTTTTTTGCCAATCCAGGGCATCTGGTCAGTAAGGGGCTGAAAAACTATTGGGGCTACGATTCCCTCAATTATTTTGCCCCCTATTCCGGCTACAGTGCCAGCGGAACGCAGGGGCAGCAGGTGATTGAGTTTAAGCAAATGGTGAAGGCTCTGCATCAAGCCGGGATCGAGGTGATCCTGGATGTGGTGTACAACCATACGGGCGAAGGCAACCACCTGGGGCCAACCCTCTCCCTGCGCGGGATCGATAATGCTTCTTACTATCGCCTGGTGGAAGGAGATTCTCGCTATTACATGGACTTTACCGGCTGCGGCAATTCGCTCAACGTGCGCCATCCGCAAGTCCTGAAGCTGATCATGGACAGTCTGCGCTACTGGGTATTGGAAATGCATGTAGACGGCTTCCGGTTTGACCTGGCTTCTGCCCTGGCGCGAGAACTATACGCAGTCGATCGCCTCTCTGCCTTTTTCGATATTATTCACCAAGACCCGGTGCTGGCAGACGTGAAGCTGATTGCCGAACCCTGGGATGTAGGCGAAGGCGGCTACCAAGTGGGCGAGTTTCCCTTGCTGTGGTCGGAATGGAATGGGAAATATCGCGACACAGTGCGGGACTTCTGGCGTGGTGAAGACAGCCGTCTGGCAGAATTTGCCTATCGATTTACGGGCAGTTCTGACCTATACCAGAGCAATGGTCGCAACCCCAGTGCCAGCATTAACTTCATCACGGCGCACGATGGCTTTACCCTGCGGGATCTGGTCAGCTATAACGACAAGCACAACGATGCCAACGGGGAAGATAACCGGGATGGCGAAAACCATAACCGATCGTGGAATTGTGGAGTTGAGGGCGATACGGATGATCCCGAAGTGCTGACCCTCCGCCGCCAGCAGCAGCGCAACTTTTTGGTGACGTTAATGCTGTCTCAGGGTGCCCCCATGCTCTTGAGCGGTGACGAAATGGGGCGATCGCAGCAGGGCAATAACAATGCCTACTGTCAGGACAATGAAATTTCCTGGCTGGATTGGGATCTCAAAGAAGAGAACGAATCGCTTCTGGACTTTGCCCGCCAACTGATTTCTTTTCGCCGTCGCCATCCGGTCTTCCGCCGCCGCAAATGGTTCCAGGGTAGAGCGATCCACGGCACTACGGTAAATGATATCGGCTGGTTTAACCCCGATGGGGGCAAAATGACCGAGGAACAGTGGAACGATGGATTTGCCAAAGCGATCGCCATTTTCCTCAACGGGCAAGAAATTTCGGAACCGGGAGAGCGGGGAGAGCGAATCATGGACGAAAGCTTCCTGCTGTTCTTTAACGCCCACTACGAAATGATTGAGTTCACCATTCCAACCGGACTCCAGCACTGGCAATGGCAGGTGATCATCGACACGACCCAACCGCGATTTGTGGAAAACGGCATGTGGTTCACGAGCGATAAGCCGATCGAGGTGGCAGAGCGATCGGTTACAGTCCTGAAACGGGTGGGCTAGAGTCTCTCTCAGGAGAGGTGTAGAAAGGGAGGAGGACAGTGTAAAAGATGCTAAGGAATGTAAAAAAACCTATGGGCAAACCCTATGGGCAAGCCCCTATGGGTGGGATGTGTTCACCGGAAGGACGGCAAAATGCTTGTTCAACCGGAAGGACAGGCAAGATGCCCATCCCACAAGCGATTGCAGCCCTTATCTGAGAGCTGATTTATAAAGTAAATCTTGAGTGCTGAAACGAATGATATGGCTTGATCCCCCCTAGCCCCCCTTTACAAAGGGGGAACTCAGCTCCCAGCCTTAAATCCCCTTTTGAAGGGATTTAGGGGGATCGAAACCTTTGTTTACAAATCAGCCCTGATTCTTAAACGCTAAACCTTATACACTTCACTCCTGTTCTTAAAAATCATGCAGTTAGGTTCTTGGTATCTCGGTAACGGTCAAGCTAGCTTTACTCTCTGGGCCCCTTTGCTGAAACAAGCGGCTCTTCATATTGTGGCTCCAGAGGAGAAGCTGATCCCAATGAAGCAAGACGATCGCGGCTATTGGCACGTCACGACAGCAGCCACACCGGGAACGCGCTACTATTTCCAGCACAACGGAGCAGACGATCGCCCCGACCCCGCTTCCTATTCCCAACCTGATGGAGTCCACGAGGCTTCTGAATTGGTGGAGCAAGACACCTTCCAGTGGACAGACGAATCGTGGCAAGGCGTTCCCCTGGAAGAAATGGTGATCTATGAGCTTCATGTGGGCACCTTCACGCCAAAAGGCACCTTTGAAGCCATGATCGATCGCCTGCCCGACCTGAAAGAGTTAGGGGTAAATACGATCGAGATTATGCCTGTGGCGCAGTTTCCAGGCGATCGCAACTGGGGCTATGATGGCGTGTTTCCCTTTGCCGTACAGAATTCCTATGGCGGCGTTGAGGGTCTAAAGAAACTAGTCGATGCCTGCCACAAAGAAGGCTTTGCGGTGGTGCTGGATGTGGTGTATAACCACCTGGGGCCAGAAGGCAATTACCTCTGGTGTCTGGGAACCTACTTCACCGACAAGTACAAAACGCCTTGGGGCAGTGCGATCAATTATGATGATGCCTACAGCGACGGGGTACGGGAATATTTTGTTCAGAACGTCCTCTACTGGTTCCGCTATTTCCATATCGATGCTCTGCGGCTGGATGCGGTTCACGCTATCTACGACTTTGGAGCCAAGCATATCCTCCAGGAAATTGCCGATGCAACGGCTCAACTTTCCCAGCAAATTGGGCGCAAGTTTTATCTCATTGCCGAAAGTGACTTAAACGATCCTCGCATCATTCGATCGCCCGAAAAAGGCGGCTACGGCATGGATGCCCAATGGAGCGACGACTTTCACCACATTCTGCACACACTCCTCACCGGGGAAGCCCACGGCTACTACGAAGACTACGGCAAGTTTCATCAGTTCGCCCGAATTTATGAAAAGGGCTACATCTACGCCTGGGATTACTCTAAATTCCGCAAACGTTACCACGGAGCCGATCCGAGCGATTGTCCGCCGAAACAGTTTGTTGTTTGCTCCCAGAACCACGATCAGGTGGGCAACCGGATGTTGGGCGATCGGTTTTCAACGCTGATTTCCTTTGAGGCACAGAAACTAGCCGCCGTTACCATTCTCCTTTCCCCCTACGTCCCCATGCTGTTTATGGGCGAAGAATATGGTGAACCGAACCCCTTCCTCTACTTTGTCAGCCATAGTGATCCGGGTCTGGTAGAATCAGTTCGCAAGGGCAGAAAAGAAGAGTTTGCTGCCTTTCATGCGGAAGGGGAAGCTCCTGATCCCCAGTCGGAAGCCACGTTCCAGCAGTCTAAGCTGCAATGGGACAAGCGGCACGAAGGCAAACATCAAACCCTCTGGCAGTTTTATCAAACTCTTCTGAAACTGCGCCAGGAGGTTCCAGCACTCACCCGTGCAGGGGCCGATCGCACCTCCTATGAAGTCTCTGGTCTGGACGAGGAGAAAGTACTGCGATTGCGGCGATGGCAAGGCAACAAGCAGGTTTTGTGTCTGATGAACTTCAATCAGCAGCCTGTCCAGCTTACGATGACGTTGCCGCCTGGAACCTGGAAAAAGTCACTTGATTCGGCGGATACTCGTTGGGGTGGTTCAGGGTCTACTCTACCCGATGTGATTCCCACCGATCGCTCCTCAACGGTGCCACAGCAAAGCCTTTCCTTTTCTCCTCAAAGTGCTGTGGTATACATCAGCGAATAAAACCCTGCATCGTTAAGGGGTGTTTTTACCATACGGTGCTTCTACATGTACTGACCACGATTCTCTGTCGGCTAACGCTCTGTGTTGATTCCCTTGTTGATTTCCTTTGGATGACTCCTGTTTATTGACGTGTTTATTGAAGGCTTCTGTGTTTCCTTTTGAATCCCTCTAGCCTCCCTTAGCCCGCGAAAGCCGGGACAGATTCACGGTCGTTGAGCCTGATAGTGAGGACTGAATGCCAAGGACTAAAAACCCAACTGATCCTCTCTTCAACGCAGCTCATCAGCCTACATTGCTCAACTTCCCTCCATCCCGGCCCAAACCCAAAACTTAGAATTCAACCCCCTGCTCCTACCATGATGCAAATTCCTATCGCAACCTACCGTATTCAGTTCAATACTGGCTTTGGTTTTAAGGCAGCAAAGGCGATCGTCCCTTATCTGGCTGAACTCGGCATTTCAGATCTGTATGCATCTCCCATCTTCACGGCTCGTAAGGGCAGCAGTCATGGCTATGATGTGGTCAATCCGCAGCAAATCAACCCAGAATTGGGGGGACAAGAGGGCTTTGAAGACATTGTGGCAACCCTGCAAAAGCATGAGATGGGCTGGGTGCAGGACATTGTGCCAAACCATATGGCCTTCAGCAGTCAGAACCATGTTTTAGTGGATGTTCTAGAAAATGGAGCCGATTCGCAATACTGCGATTTTTTTGACATTAACTGGAACCATCCCTACAACGGCATCCGGGGCAGAGTGTTGGCTCCTTTCCTGGGGAAATTTTGCGGAGACTGCCTGGAAAGCGGCGAATTGCAGCTTGGCTACACTCAGGAAGGCATTTCCATCAATTACTATGACCAGAGTTTTCCGCTTCGCATTGAATCCTATAGCCATATCTTGATGCATGATCTGGCTCGCCTCCGGGAAAAGCTGGGACGCAACCATCCCCTTTTCATTAAGCTACTGGGCATGTTGTACATGCTGAAGTACATTCCCTCTGGCTCGGAAGGGCGAGAACGCTATGACCAAATTAGCTTCATCAAGCGAATGCTGTGGGAACTCTGGAACGATAGTCCTGAAATTAAAGAGTTCATCGAAGAAAATATTCGGACGTTTAACGGGGAAGCCGGGAAGCCAGAAAGCTTTAATCAACTGGATAGCCTGCTCAACGAGCAATTTTTCCGCCTTGCCTACTGGAAAGTGGGAAATGAAGAGCTAAACTACCGCCGATTCTTTACGGTGAATGACCTGATTTCCCTGCGAGTGGAAGACCAGACGGTGTTTGACACAACCCACGCTTTCCTGCTGCAACTTGTCCAAGATGGCAAGTTCACAGGGTTGCGGGTGGATCACATTGACGGATTATATGATCCCGCTGAATACATTAATCGCTTGCGGGAAGATTCTCCTGAAGTGTATTTGGTGGTTGAAAAAATCCTGGAAGCCGATGAAGAACTGCCCCTCAACTGGCAGATTCAGGGCACAACAGGTTACGACTTCATGAGCAAGGTCAACTGCTTGTTTTGCCAGCAGGCTAGTGAAGCTGAATTTGATCAAATCTACCATCGGTTCACCGGCCGCCATATGGATCTGGAGTCCTTAATTGATCAGAACAAGCGGCTAATCATTGGCAAACACTTGGCCGGAGACATTGACAACCTGGCGCATTTGCTCAAGCAGATCGCCGATCGCCACCGCTATGCCAGTGACTTTACCATGTATGGCTTAAAGCGGGCACTGGTGGAAATTTTGGCTTTGTTCCCGGTGTACCGCACTTACATTAATCGGCAAGGCTCCCACAATGCTGATCAAGAATGTATGCAGTGGGTGATTAACCGGGCCCAGGAAAATCTGCCGGACTTCATGAATGAACTGATCTTCATTGAGAAGTTCTTGATGCTGAATTTTGATGACAACCTGAGCCAGGAAGATAAAAACCTGTGGTTGCACTTCATCATGCGGTTGCAGCAGTTTACGGGGCCACTGATGGCGAAGGGCGTAGAAGATACGGTTTTCTATGTGTATAACCGCCTGATTTCCTTAAATGAAGTGGGAGGCAGCCCAGCAATCTTCGGAATTTCCGTTGAAGATTTCCATGCGTTCAATCAAACCCGTTTAGCCTACTGGCCCCATTCCATGAATGCATCCTCCACCCACGACACCAAGCGCGGGGAAGATGTCAGAGCCAGAATTAATGTTTTGTCTGAAATTCCAGAAGAGTGGGAGAAATGCGTGACCCAATGGCAAGAGATGAACGCCTCCCATAAAACGATCGTCGATGATTTGGCAGCCCCTAGCCGTAATGATGAATACTTCTTCTACCAAACATTGGTTGGGGCTTTTCCTTTTAACGACGAGGACTATCCTAATCTGGTGAACCGGGTGAAGGAGTATGTGATTAAAGCGATTCGGGAAGCCAAAGTACATACCGCCTGGATTCGGCCGAACGCAGAATATGAAGAGGCTTTCCTAAAATTTGTCGATCGCACGTTGGAAGTTTCCAAGAAAAATGCGTTTTTGGAATCGTTCCGCCCCTTCCAGCGCAAAATTCAGCATTACGGAGTTTGCAACTCCCTTTCTCAAACCTTGCTGAAAATTACAGCTCCGGGTGTCCCTGACTTTTATCAGGGAACAGAACTTTGGGATCTTAGCCTCGTTGATCCCGATAACCGTCGCCCGGTAGACTTTGACCAACGGCTGAACTACCTGAAGGAAATTAAGTCTAAGACCAAATCCAAATCTAAGTCTAGATCGGGTCTTTTAAGCTACATCGAGGATTTGCTAAAAACTCCAGAGGATGCCCGGATCAAGCTGTTTTTGATCTACCGTGCCCTCCAAACTCGGCGAGAATATCTTGAGCTATTCCAGCGGGGCAGTTACGAAAAGCTGACGGTGCAGGGAAGCCTGAAAAGCCATGTGATCGCCTTCTCGCGGGAGCTGGGAGATATGCGGGCGATCGTGATTGTGCCGCGTTTGCTGACGACGTTGGTGAAAGAAGGTGAGTATCCTCTGGGTGAACAAGTTTGGCATGAAACCCGGATTTTGCAATCTCCTGGTTCATCGGCAGTGCTGCAAGATGTGCTTACGGGGCAAGAAATTCAAGGCGAAGAAACCCTGTGGCTGAAGGAAATTTTGACTCATTTCCCTGTGGCTTTACTGGTTGGGAAGGTCGAAGAAGCCTTTGACATGAATGAGACGGAGGAGGTTGAGGAGGAAGAGTAGAGTCCAATAATTCACACTGATACGGGTGGGGCTTTGAGCAACCGCAAAAGTGCTTAAACCAGTAGGGTGATCTTGGGGTTTAAGCCAGCCTTCAAATGGGTGAAACAAAGGATGCCATGTCCAATTCGTCCGACCACAATAAAGTTAAAGTGGTGGGGGGAATTGGATATGTTTGTTAAACTGAGCCACGCGATCGTCATTACGCTGCTGCTTTATTTCATGACAGGAAAAAATCAAGCTGACACCATCCAAGCCGCAGACACACCTCCTGATCAGGAAACCGTTGCCGAGCTTCAATTCAAAGCGTTTTCCAATTCGTTTATCAGAACCATCAACCTGGAACGATAAGGACTTTGAACTCAATAATCCGTGTAATCGTTCTGCTGGGTTGACTGGGCAGACAAGATGCCCACCCGACAAGAATTACAGTCTTTTACTGCGCCTGCAACTCCTCAATTTGCGTATTAAAGTAGCTGACTTTATAGTTGAGCCGTTGAGCGATCGTCAGGGCATTGCGGAACGCTGAAACAGCCTCTCCATTGTTGCCCATAACCCGATGGATTTGCCCCACTTGGTCGTAGGTGTTCATGATGCCAAAGTCATCGTAGGACTGTTGCCGAACATCCAGAAGAAGTTGATAAACCACCAGCGCATCGTCTAGCCGCTCCAGTGTTACGTACAGATTTGCTAACCGTTGTAGCGCATCACCCGCATAGGCATACTGCTGAGTCGATCGGGCAATGGCAAACGCCTCTTGATAATTGGTGGCAGCTAGATCGGGTCGGTCGATCGCCAAATATTGATCCCCGATTATCTGCTTTAATGATGAGATTTGCTCAAACTCTTGGCGGCTCTGGTAAATGTCGATTAAACGTTGCTGCACAACGATCGCCTGTTCAGGCTGACGATTGTCCTGGTAAATTCGTGAAAGCTGCTGGAGTGCCTGAATTTCTATTGCCCGATCGCTTTGGGCCTGGGCTAAGACAAGAAGTTGCTCATAGGCACTGGAGGCATTGGGATAATCAAACCACGCTAAGTGCATTTCGCCTAAGGCTTGCAAAATCTGCCGTTCGCGGTTAGCATTTTGCTCCTGGCGGACTTGTACCAG
Source organism: filamentous cyanobacterium CCP2 (assembly GCA_003003615.1). Classification (GTDB taxonomy): domain Bacteria; phylum Cyanobacteriota; class Cyanobacteriia; order Elainellales; family Elainellaceae; genus Egbenema. The sequence goes on from PVWD01000034.1 coordinate 9,614, forward strand.
CAAGGTTTCATACAAAGCGGCTGCCTGATCCCGCGCCCGCATAGACTGATACGCTTGAGCAATTCGCAACAGTAAATCATAGTCAACCGGCGATCGAGCCTCTACTTCTTGTTGAATTTCCTGCAACCGTTGCGTAATCACCCGTACTTCCGTCACCTGGTTCTCTCGCCAAGCAATTTCCCCGACACGGCTCAGCGATCCCACTTCCGCCTCAACGCCCAAAAACCGCCGCAAACGCAGTTCCCGGTTCCAAAGCTCAAACGCCCCCGCGATGTCTCCTGCTTGAAGGGCCGCCTGAGCCTGCTGATTTAATTCATTGAGCGAGGCATCCAAAATATTGCGTTCCTGCGGACTCAGGGGACGTTCAATCACCAGTGTTGGCAGGAGTGGATCTGGCTCTGTCAGTTCTAAGGGATTTTGAGGAGCACCGTCTACCGTTTGGGCGGGTTCAGGGAAAGTGGCTGGAACATCAGGCAGTTCAGGAGATCCGTCAGGAGATTCGGGAGAAAGTTCGGGAGACAGCTCAGGAGAACTTTCCTCAAGCTCATTGAGAGCCTCTGGAGGAGATTCAGGAGCAGATTGGGCGATCGACGGAGAAACTGCCAGCAGTGAAAATCCCAAGGAGAGCAGCAGCATCGTGATGTTGCCCCATTGTTTAAAACCGTACATACGCCTGACCCCCTTTCCATCCCTACTCATAAACTTAAGTTTTTTGGCAAACAACTTCAGCACAGTGCCTTTGGTCAATTCTCTTTTGGGTGAAATAACCTTTGGCAAATGATCCAAAACCAGTGATTTAGAACCAACGCAGAGATACACCTTTTACAGTTTAATCACTCAACTTAGACGAATCCAATTCAGTTAGCCCATATTCATCTTTCTCACTCTTTTACTTAGACGAACTGCCTGCGATCGCAACTGAGTTTATCCAGTCGGCTCCCCTACTGGTATGACATAATGAATTGAACTTTGATGAACGATGAGCAAGTTGGACGATTACCAACGAGGGTGAGCAGAGCGTGAAAGTCTTAGTTGTCGGTAGTGGGGGTCGCGAACACGCCCTTACATGGAAATTGCTACAGTCGGCGCGGGTTCAGGAAGTATTTTGCATCCCAGGGAATGGTGGGACAGCAGGGCTGGAACGTTGTCGCAATTTGGCATTATCAGTAAGCGATTTTGAAGGGATCAGCCGCTTTGCCCTGGTGAATAATATTGCGCTGATTGTGGTTGGCCCAGAGGCTCCTTTGGCGGCTGGCATCACAGACTATTTGCAGCAGCAAGGACTGACCGTATTTGGCCCCACCCAGTCCGGTGCTCAGATTGAAGCGAGCAAATCGTGGGCAAAAGACCTCATGGAAGAGGCAAAGATTCCTACGGCCAAAGCCAAAGTTTTTACAGAGCCGGATATGGCAATTACCTTTGTCAAAGCGCAGGGAGTGCCGATCGTCATTAAGGCAGACGGATTAGCTTCTGGTAAGGGGGTGACGGTGGCCATGACGCTTGAAGAGGCGATTGAGGCGATCGAAGCGGCTCTGGGGGGGCAGTTTGGCGAGGCGAGCAAGCAGATTGTGATTGAGGAATATTTAACCGGGCAGGAAGCTTCTGTTTTAGCTGTAACCGATGGGATCACGATTCGTCCTTTGGTTCCGGCCCAAGACCATAAGCGCATTGGTGAAGGCGATACGGGCCTCAATACCGGCGGAATGGGAGCCTATGCCCCCGCTCCGGTTGTCACGCCAGAGTGCATGGAGCGCATTCAGCAGGAAATTTTGGAACCGACGATCGCCGCTCTCCGCCAGCGCAACATTGACTACCGAGGAGTCCTTTATGCAGGGTTGATGATTACCCCGGAGGGCGACCCCAAAGTAATTGAATTTAACTGTCGCTTTGGTGATCCGGAAACTCAAGTGGTTTTGCCGCTGTTGGAAACTCCCCTCGACAGTATTCTCATGGCCTGTGTGCAACAACGACTCGACCAACTGCCGCCGATCGACTGGAAGCCAGGAGCCGCAGCTGCTTGCGTGGTGGTGGCATCGGGTGGCTATCCAGAAGCTTACAAAAAGGGGTTGCCCCTGAAGGGTATTGAGCGGGCGGAGACAAAGGGGGCCGTTGTGTTCCATGCAGGGACAAAGCTGAAGCAAAATCATCTGGTGACAGACGGGGGGCGCGTTTTGGGCGTGACGGCCGTGGGTGAAAGCTTTCAGGCGGCGATCGATCAGGCGTATGCGGCAGTGGAATGCATTGAATTTGAAGGAATGTATTACCGGCGCGATATTGGACATCGCGTGATTCACGGGCAGAGCATAATAGAATAGTAGGACTATTTACTTATTGGTGTTGATTTGTTTTGTTAAACTTGCTCAACCAGATTAGGGAAATCATCGCTCGATGGTGGTCAGAATTTACGCTTCAGACCCGCCTGATGGCTGTGGCCACGCTGGTCGTTTCGTTGCTGATGAGTGGTTTAACCTTCTGGGCAGTCAATTCTATTCAACAAGATGCCCGCCTCAACGATACTCGCTTTGGTCGAGATTTGGGCCTGTTGCTGGCTGCCAACGTCGCCCCTCTGATTGGTGAGGACAATCGCACTGAACTAGCTCGGTTTTCCCACAGCTTTTACAGCAGCACCTCTAGCGTTCGCTACATGCTCTATGCCGATGAAGATGGCAACATTTTCTTTGGCATCCCGTTTTCTGAATCGGAAGTGCAGAATTCTTTGACGATTCGACGGCGAATGCAGCTTCCCGATAACTATGCCGAAAACCTGGAAGAACCCATGGTGCGGCAACACATTACGCCGGATGGTGAGGTAACGGATGTTTTCATTCCGCTTAATTACGATGGCCGGTATTTGGGCGTTCTGGCTCTGGGCATCAACCCTAACCCTACGGTGGTGACTTCATCTCATCTAACGCGGGATGTGACGATCGCTGTTTTCATTTCCATTTGGGTCATGGTGATTTTGGGGGCAGTGTTTAACGCGCTGATTATCACCCGACCGATTAAAGAGCTTTTGTCTGGGGTGAAAAACATTGCGGCGGGGAATTTTAAGCAGCGCATTGATTTACCCGTGCGAGGGGAACTGGGCGAGTTAATTCTCAACTTCAATGAAATGGCGGAGCGGCTGAAAAGCTATGAGGAACAAAACATTGAGGAATTGACGGCTGAAAAGGCCAAGCTGGAAACGCTGATGTCTACGATCGCCGATGGGGCCGTGTTGCTCGACAGCAGCCTGCGGGTAATTTTGGCCAACCCCACTGCCCAGCGAATTTTTGCCTGGGATGGAAATGGGACGATCGTGGGTGAAAATGTGCTGCATCATTTGCCCAGTGCTGTCAATATTGAACTCACACGACCGCTTTATCAGCTTGCCTCTGGTGATCCACCGTCTGAACTGCGGGAAGGGGCAGAGTTTCGGATTGCTCTGCCTGAGCCAACCAACCGCACGGTTAGACTGCTGCTCAACACGGTGTTAGACCAACATCGGGAAAATGTTCGGGGCATTGCGATGACAGTTCAAGATATTACTCGCGAGGTGGAACTGAATGAGGCAAAGAGCCAATTCATCAGCAATGTTTCCCATGAATTGCGAACGCCCTTATTCAATATCAAATCGTTCATTGAAACTTTGCATGAGTATGGCGATAATCTCAGCGAAACCGAACGGCGGGAATTCCTGGAAACGGCAAACCGGGAAACCGATCGCCTAACGCGGTTAGTGAATGATGTATTGGATTTGTCGCGCTTGGAGTCAAACAAGCGATACCACTTTGAACCTGTCGAAATTACGCAGCCGATCGAACAAACGATTCGTACTCACCAACTGAATGCTAGAGATAAAGGAATTGAGCTTGTCCAGGAGATTGAACTGGATTTGCCTCCAGTTTTGGGTAATTATGATCTGCTGCTGCAAGTCTTTTCTAACTTGATGGGGAACGGGCTGAAGTTTACTTCGGCGGGTGGTAGGGTGGCAATTCGGGCATATTTACTGGAGCCGGAGCATCCTCATTTTGTGGCAACGCATGTTCGCGTTGAAGTGTCGGATACGGGGATTGGGATCGATCCAGAAGATCAAGCGGCGATTTTCGATCGGTTTTTCCGCGTGGAGAATCGAGTGCATACGTTGGAAGGGACGGGGCTGGGGCTGTCGATCGTGCGGAATATTATCGAGAAGCACTACAGCGAGGTGCATTTGGTGAGCGAAGTTGGGGTGGGGACAACTTTCTGGTTTGATCTAGCTATTTTCCAGGAAAATGCTCCTGTGATTGAAAACTTGCCCGTTGTTGACACGAATGAATCAGAGCTACCGCTAGATCATCTGGTTTTGCCACGATCGGGGATTGATGTGGAAAACGGATGAGCGACTGTGTTTCAGTCCCGTTGCCGGGATTAGTTGAGTGGAAAGCCAGAGCCGAATTCACCAATTAACAATTGAATAAAAGGGTTTCAGTCCCGTTGCCGGGATTAGTTGAGTGGAAAGACTCCAAGAGACGAAAGATTAACGACTTCATGATATGTTTCAGTCCCGTTGCCGGGATTAGTTGAGTGGAAAGCAGAAACTTCCTGTGCAAACGCCGGACTAATTAACCAGGGTTTCAGTCCCGTTGCCGGGATTAGTTGAGTGGAAAGAATCATGCACTTCGTTGAGCAGATTGGCGATCGAATCGTTTCAGTCCCGTTGCCGGGATTAGTTGAGTGGAAAGAATCTGCCTGCGGAATTTCACCTTGAATTTTCTGCATGTTTCAGTCCCGTTGCCGGGATTAGTTGAGTGGAAAGCCCCCCGATTTGCAGTCAGCCTCAGCCAAGTTTGAAGTTTCAGTCCCGTTGCCGGGATTAGTTGAGTGGAAAGCTTCCGAACATAGGGCGGTTCGGTCACTTTCAGGCTGAGTTTCAGTCCCGTTGCCGGGATTAGTTGAGTGGAAAGCACAGGGGTCAATGCGCTCGGATTCCGGAAGGGCACTGTTTCAGTCCCGTTGCCGGGATTAGTTGAGTGGAAAGTTTGATCTGGGACAGATAGAGATTTTGCCTGAAGTGTTTCAGTCCCGTTGCCGGGATTAGTTGAGTGGAAAGATCCTCGTCAAAGGTGAGTGTGGCAGGCAGAGAAACAGTTTCAGTCCCGTTGCCGGGATTAGTTGAGTGGAAAGGTGGTGGCGGGCCCGGCAAGTTGCCGATCGCCCTTACGGTTTCAGTCCCGTTGCCGGGATTAGTTGAGTGGAAAGCATCGGCTTTAGGTGGGCGGCAAACGAGATCACGTTTCAGTTTCAGTCCCGTTGCCGGGATTAGTTGAGTGGAAAGCCTCTACCCACTCCCCAGAAGGAGTCTTTATGGAAGAGTTTCAGTCCCGTTGCCGGGATTAGTTGAGTGGAAAGTTTAGCCCGCGATCGCCTTTACCAAAACTTGTTCCTCGTTTCAGTCCCGTTGCCGGGATTAGTTGAGTGGAAAGCTTTCCCAGTGGCGAAACCAAAAAAAGGGAAGTGCGTTTCAGTCCCGTTGCCGGGATTAGTTGAGTGGAAAGCACATGAAGATGCTGCGGTGGTCAGGCAACTTGCAAGTTTCAGTCCCGTTGCCGGGATTAGTTGAGTGGAAAGTTGTTTGCCTCTGCTTTACCCACAGGACTCACCGACACCCGTTTCAGTCCCGTTGCCGGGATTAGTTGAGTGGAAAGACATCCAAGCCTGTCCAGCCGCCAAGTCCACCCGCTAACGTTTCAGTCCCGTTGCCGGGATTAGTTGAGTGGAAAGACTACATCGTCAAAAACTCAGTGAAGGCACATCAATCAGCGTTTCAGTCCCGTTGCCGGGATTAGTTGAGTGGAAAGCTTGACATAGGTTTGACCACCGATCGACTTACTAGCCAAGTTTCAGTCCCGTTGCCGGGATTAGTTGAGTGGAAAGGAAGCCCCCGATCTCTGCAACTTTGATGATGGCAAAGTTTCAGTCCCGTTGCCGGGATTAGTTGAGTGGAAAGCAGCCGCTTTAGAGCCGCAGAAGCGGTATCTGTTTTGGTTTCAGTCCCGTTGCCGGGATTAGTTGAGTGGAAAGGTTAAGAGAGGCTTATTCAGAACGGCTTCAAATTGGGTTTCAGTCCCGTTGCCGGGATTAGTTGAGTGGAAAGCTACTTTCGGACTAGTCGGAAAACTCAACGGAATCAGGTTTCAGTCCCGTTGCCGGGATTAGTTGAGTGGAAAGCGCTGACTGGAGTACGCTTGGCATCTGCCTTGTGATGTTTCAGTCCCGTTGCCGGGATTAGTTGAGTGGAAAGTTCAAGACGAGTGGGGGCGATCGGGGGACGGGTGAGTTTCAGTCCCGTTGCCGGGATTAGTTGAGTGGAAAGAAGCTGAAGGGCGCAATTTTGGCAGCCGGTGAAAATGTTTCAGTCCCGTTGCCGGGATTAGTTGAGTGGAAAGGAGGAGGGCGCGACTGGGTGACGCGGTTCTGGTAAGTTTCAGTCCCGTTGCCGGGATTAGTTGAGTGGAAAGTTGCCAACAGTCCTGTACTGCAATTTGGCACAGAGCAAGGTTTCAGTCCCGTTGCCGGGATTAGTTGAGTGGAAAGATACGGCGGAGTTAGCAACAGGGCTGCAATGCACTGGTTTCAGTCCCGTTGCCGGGATTAGTTGAGTGGAAAGAGAGCGCGATCGGTCGCCTTGCCACTTTGTATAACGCGTTTCAGTCCCGTTGCCGGGATTAGTTGAGTGGAAAGGCAGCAGCCCCCCAGCGAACGCTTCTCTTAGCACGAGGTTTCAGTCCCGTTGCCGGGATTAGTTGAGTGGAAAGCATCGTGACAATCGAAATTAATGAGAACATGGAAAAGTTTCAGTCCCGTTGCCGGGATTAGTTGAGTGGAAAGGCCGCCCTCTAGATCTGCCTTACTGAGCCAGTTTCAAAACTAATTTTCGCAAAGGTCAGTTCGCACCCCCAACCCAAGCGTAAAATTTTGTGGCAAAACAGCATAGTATTCAGTAAAACTATTGATTTTTCAAGGTTCTAAGCATTTCGCGAACCTCCCAGGAAATTTACCCTTGCTTTGGTTCGCTAAAATCCAGCATACCCCGATCGCTTGAAGATGTCACCCAAATAATGAACATTTTTTATCGATCGTACCGTTCATAAAGAGCCTGAACCTCTTGTTTCATTCGATCGCGCATTGCGTTAGGTGAAATAATTTCACAATCCTGCCCATATCGCAAAACTTCCCGCATAAACCAAAATGAGTGGGCAACACGCCGTACCACTCGTCGGACTTGAGGTAGTTCTGCTAACCATTCATTCACCTCATCTTTAGCTGTTTTACTGCGATAGGCAAAAGCCAATCCTCGGAACAGGTGCATTTCAACCAAAATTGCTGTTAGTTCTGCATACCACTCACCATTCACTGGAGCAATCACAGCATCAGTAATGCGATCGATCCGCAAACACCAATTATGAGTTAAATCTGGCAAATCCTGGTTTCCCTCCGTCTCCTCACACCAACAATCTAAATATTGGCGATCCTCATACGTCACAATTTCCGCATGGCGAATCGTAAATTGCCAAATCCGTTCAGCCGCGTCCTGGTAAGACAACTGAAACGGTTGCTGACGACGAATATAACGTTCCACTTCCAACCGCCAAGGAAAAGCCGGTCTTTCAACAAATTGCTCAAGCTCAGTTCTTAGCGGAATTGTCAGTTCACTGCGCTCTAAGAGCAAATGAGCGATCATCACCGCTGCTTCAATCCGTCCTGCATCAATCAACGCAGTTCGGGCCTGATTTAAAGCATTAATTCGTTCCTTTGTCCAATCATGATTCGGTGCAATCACCAGTTGCCGACGGGCGATCGCCTCCACCAACCTGGAAATATTGGGACGATCGCCCCAAGTCATACCAAATTCTAGAGCTAGTGCTTCTAGCTTTGATTTGTCTAACTCGGAAACTGATAGTGTAACTGACTGACCTCGACGACCCATTTGTACGTACACTTTGAACTTGACTATTCCTAGTATGGATGACAGTATGGATGTATTGCAAGCAGTTACGTGCACATTACTGCGATGACGGATTATTCAATTACGCTCAAGCCTGTATATTCCTTTCCTGCTGACGATGTGCCGAAAGGGGTAAAGATGCCCGAAGGATGGACGCTTTCCTGGCATCAAGCAGAAACTCTTAAGGCACTACGTGATCCAAGTGTAGATGTGGTATTCAACACGTCAATGACGGGAGATGGAAAGAGTTTGGCAGCTTATTTGGAAGTGCTACAAGGAGAGTATTCAGCGATCGGATTGTATCCAACTAATGAACTAGCACGAGATCAAGAAAATCAAACCAATGATTACGTTACTCAATTTAAACCTGCTAACAATCCGCGTGTGGTTCGTTTAAGTGGTGCAGAGTTAGAAATCTATGCAGAAAATGAAGGGTTAAGAAAAAGTTCTGCGATCGCCACTCGCACCAGCCAGTCAGAAGTATTACTCACTAATCCAGATATTTTTCATTATCTCCATCGAGGAGCCTATTTAACTCCAGACGATAGTCCTGACAAACTATGGGGGCGAATCGACAAAGATTTTGATCTGTTTATTTTTGATGAATTTCATGTCTTTGCTGCGCCTCAAATCGCTAGTGTAATTAACACAATGCTGCTAATTCATTGTACTAATCGACGCAAAAAATTCTTGTTTTTGTCTGCAACTCCAGATGAACAACTCATTCAACGTCTAAGGCAAGCTAGTTTCCGTTGTAAAGTCATTAATCCAATTGAAAAAGATAAATATCAATTTCCAGAAACGTTGAAGCAGCAGCAAGAACTGAAGTCGATGAATTGGCGACAAGTTGCCCGTTCAATTCAACTTAACTTTATTTCTTTAGATTCGGGAGCAAAAGCATCAGAAACCTGGCTCAAGGAAAATGCAGCTTTAATCGCATCCCATTTTCAACAACATCCTGGAAGTAAAGGTGCGATCATTCTCAACTCGATCGCTGCTGTCAAACGGCTCACGCCCTTCTTTCAGGAACTTCTAAAACCATTAGGCTTAACCGTTGGTGAGAATACCGGACTTTCAGGACGAGCAACCCGTGAACAATCCCTTTCAGCCGATCTAGTACTCGGAACTAGCACGATCGATGTTGGCGTTGATTTCAAAATCAATTTCCTCATCTTTGAATCATCCGATGCTGGAAATTTTATCCAGCGGTTAGGGCGATTAGGGCGACATGATGGCTACAAGCGTGATGGTATTGAAATTCCGTTTGATCAATTTATCGCCTACGCACTTGTCCCTAACTTCTTTGCAGAACGATTGTTTGAAGCAGAAGCGCATCCTCTAGAGCCTAATGAAACTTATGATCGCCCCTTCCTAAATAACACGATTTGGGACAATTACCGAACGATTAATGATTTTCGGGGTTACTATTCTCGCTGGGGTGCAGTGCAGTCTTTTCGTTTGTTTTATGACTTAGGGCATCGCACTGTTCCTCACTATGCTGAGAGCCGAGAACGGTTTAGGGAAAGTTGTGAAAAAGTTTTCAATACGACTCTTAAATCGGTTGCAGGCCGAGTCAGTGGTTGGGCAAAAGAATGGCAGCAGATCTCAGGAAAGAAGGGAAACCCGATCGCAGATGATGCTTGCAGTTTTCGAGGTTCCAGTCCGTTGCAGTGTGGTCTATATGATTTAACAGAACCCAATGAAGCCGATCGCTTCAAGACGTATGACCTATCTGGAATCTTAAGCAATTTAGGGATCGAATTTTGGACGGAAGCGGCTTTTATGCGATCGCTGCAAGAAACTGCCACTCGCACCCAACAACCCATTCCGAAAGGGCGTTTTGCTCACTGTCTCGCGTTTATGAAGTTAGTCAGTTACCGCGAGGAGCGATCGAACTGGAAGTTTGCTTATTCTGGCAATTTGGGAGACAAGGCAAATGTTTACACAGTACAAGTCCTGACAGGAATCGAAATTTACCAACCGGAGAATCGTTGGGCAGCCGAAATTAACAAGCGGCTGAGAAAGGAGGGGCTAGTCTGCTATATCATGCGTTATCCAGTACATGAAGTTCGATTAAAACTACGCTTACCTATGCACTTTCAAATTTATCCCATCAGCGACAATTACAGCTTTCATGATGCTACTGCCCCCTATGCGATCGCCTTCGGGCAAAGTGCCCTATTACTAGACACCCTTGCCTACCAATTGAAAACCAAAGGAGGCGATCCTTTAATCTTCTAATGTTTCAGTCCCGTTGCCGGGATTCATTGAGTGACGGAGAGAAAACAAATAGCTTGCGCCATTAAGTTCAGACTTATTTGTTTCAGTCCCGTTGTCGGGATTCGCACTTAATACCTTGTAATCGCACCAAGCCTCCGTCGCCACTTCAAGTCTATCAGTCTTAGGTCAAGTCCTGATCTATTTAACGGTTAAATAAGTCTTAACTTAAAAAATCCTCAAAATCCTCTTGCGATCGGCTATCGATTAGGTTAGCTTTTGATCACCAGAGCAAAAAGTAGTTCATTTGAACTTATTGCTTTGTAGAAAACCCAAATTATATGGAAAACTCCATGAAAAGCTTGAAGAAGACCAAAATCGACTTGCTGCTCGAAGTTCTTGCAGACGGCGAGTGGCACTGGGCAGACGAGCTTGCTGTTAAAGTCGGTTGGCGATTTGCAGATCCAGTTCAGCGAGCCAGATTGAAGGGACATCTGATTGAAACTGATCGAGTTGGACTACAGCATCGATATCGTCTACGTAAACTCTAATCGAATTTGCTGCTGCTACATGGGATTCTCTACTGATTTAGTGGAGAATCCTACACCAGAGAGGGAAGTTTATAAACAGCTTTCGGCGTTAAGTGCAAACATAGGCAGCCTCCGCCCCCTAGAGTTATAGGCTGGTGAGAGTCACCAAGTAAGTACCAAAACAAAGAAACGTTAATTCTTTAAAGGTTTCCCTCTCTATGAATTCAACTTAATCAAGAAGTCCAGCCATGAATGAGTACAGCTTAGTAGAGCGAATCACTTTAAATCCTGAAATTCTAAATGGACAGCCTGTAATTCGGGGTGTTCAGGTGTTGGTTGAGCAAATTTTGGGAATGCTAGCAGCGGGTGAAACATTCCAAAGCATCATGGAGAAACATCCGGGGTTAGTGCAGGAAGATATTCAGGCTTGTTTGGTTTATGCTCGTCAACTGGTTCAGCGTGAACGGGTAGCGCGATGGCAACCGCGATCGCTCGAAGACCTGCAATCTGCCCTCCCTCAGATCTTGGAGCAGGCTCCTTACATTAAACTGCTGGTGCTGTTTGGGTCTAGAGCTAGAGGCGATCACAACGAAAAAAGCGATTGGGATTTCGCATTTTTATGTGATGAGGAACTGCGTAAACAGTATGAGAAAGGCGGCTGGGACGCTTATCGCATCTGGGGCATTTTGCAAGATGCTTACGATCTTGGAGATGAACAAATTGATGTAGTTGAGATGAAAGATTGTTCAGATATTTTGGCACACTCTGTTGCTCGTGATGGAAGAGTTGTATATGAGCAAGATACAGGGGAGTTTGATCGCTTTCAACAGCGGGCATTGATGAATCAAGCGCAACTCAAAGCGATTCGTCAGCAGCAACGAGAAAAGCTTCAAGCCACGTTGAAGGAACTTAAGCGATGAAAGACTTTCAACCCATTGAAGTTGGCAACAAATTAACGAATATGGGAAAAAGGTTGCGACGGCTCAACCGCTATCAAACTCTTACCTTGAACGAGTATTTACAAGACGAAGATTTACAAAGCATTATTGAGCGTTTACTTGAACAAGTCATTCAATCTGCTCTTGATATTAACCGAGCTTTCCTCAAGCGGGTCGCTGGAATTTCGTTGGAAAGTGAAAAAGTGCCAACGAATGCTGAAACATTCACTTTAGTTGCTCAATATGGGTTGATTTCTTTGGAACTAGGACAGCAAATGAAAAAGTCAGGCGGGTTCCGTAACGTTCTCGCTCATTTATATGACGAAATTATTCCCGAGAAGGTTTATGAGGCTTTGCAGAACGCTTTAACTGATTATCCTGAATATCTTGCAGAAGTTGAAAACTATTTGAATCTCTTGGAGCAGGCGGATGCCGAAGAAAATTCAGAATCATGACTCAGCGCAGCTACCGCTTTTTGAAATAGAAGAAACGCCAGTAGCGATTGATTTAGATCAATTAGATGATTTGCTAGAGGATGAATTTGGATTTGATGGGGAGCCAGCCGATCGCACTATTGAATCCACTCAACGCGAATTACTTACGCTCAAGCTCCTACGTGAAGCGATTCGATCTCAAAACCCCGATGATGTTGTCATGCGAGATTTCGCTGAATATGTATTGCCTAATTTATTGAAAGTGGCGATCGGTGTAACCGCAAAAGGAGGTAAGTTCTTTGATGATCTGGATCAACAACGAGAAGCGCAAGGTAAGGCGAGAGTTCGACGTGACAATGCAGCCGATCAATCTCTCAATACCCATTTGCTTAATGGTTTATTTCCAGCCAATTTAATTGAACAACGGCTTGAAAAGTTAGACACGACGATTAAACGTGTGGTCAGAGAATGTGAGCGACGGCTAGTGATTGCCGGATTTATTCTGCATGACATTGAGAAGTTTCCTGACTCTCCTGATAACTGCCGCAAACTTCCTTTAGAACAACAACGGCAGCTTTTTGAGCAGAAGATCCAGCAATTAGGGATTGATCGTTTCATCAATCCCGATGCTCTGGAAGTATATAAGGAATACCTTGATGATTTGATGTGCATTGCGTTCAATGCCCAACGTCGCTGGGATACCAATTGGAACTTTTCAGAGTATGGGTTAAATCCAGCATTAAAAGATCGATCGCTTCGTCAGTTGGCTGATTTGACTTGTTTAGCAGACTCCCTTGCTTCTATTGTCAAACATCCCCAAGACGCAGAACATTACAGGTTAACGGAACTGCTTCATAATCTGAGTGATGGACAACTTAAGTTTACCTATCACAGCATTTCTGAGAATCGGGGTGTACTTACCAACGTTGTTAATAATGCCGTGATGGAAGCTTATGTAAGTCTCAATATTGAGAATTGTACTTACTATGAACCACTTCTCTACTTACCTACTGGTGTTATTTATTTAGCACATAAAGATGCGCCACCCATTGATTCACAAGTCTTACCCGATCGCGTTGTCACCAAAATCAAGCAGCTTTGCTTTGAACAATTGCGCCTACGACAAACGGGATTTGGGCGTGATGGCAAAGGCATGAAGTACGCCGATTATTACACCTTGTTTTGCGACGATCGCGGCTTAATGCAGATTGCACTAGATGCAACTTTACGAATTTTGACTCCTAACAAAAGTTCAGTTGCACCCAGTCGCAGTGCAAAGTTAGTGGAATTTCAGCAGCAGGGAGTTTTATCAGCAGACGATGATTTCCGGCTTAAAGACGATATTCGGGTGGATCAATTTGCCGAATTTGGAGATGTGATTAGCCGTAAAATTTGGGGCGATCGGGTTGAACGAATTGAGCAGTTTAGGAAAGAGCAATTGCAGGCACGAAAGAAAAATAAATCACTTCTTGGACTTCCACCTGTCGAACTAGCTGCGAAAGATCTTGTGCATAAAGTAGCTGAGTTTCTAGGATTAGCCCAATACTCTCCTCAAATTCGAGAGATTCAGCACATTAACGAAACCCTCAAGGAAATGAAGCTCAAAGGCAATACGGGAGGTGTTCCCTACGAGTGGTATTTTCTAGCCACCAAGTTTATTGAAGGATCGGGAATTGAGAATATTCGAGAGACTGGTGAAAAGATTATCGCGTACTTAGCTGAACTGATTGAACCGATCGCGGCTCAGTATTCATTACCAGACGGATGGGATGACTTGCGTGAATGGGTCAAACGGGTTGTAATGCTTCCCGGCAATGCTCAAAAGCAGAACGCCACCGAACAGGCTGATATCTTCTTAAAAGAATTAACCAGTTACAATGCTGCGAAAAAAATTGGACGGGGAAAGCTAGCGATCTGTTCAATTTCTCACTCTGCTTACTCTGTCAAAGAGCAAATGGAATCAGAGGTTTTATTCACACCGCAAGTTTACACCAACAAACAAATGTTGGGAGGTTCAAATGCCAAGCGTAATATTTCTAGTATTGCTGCGTTAGAGATGATGCTGCGCCAAATTTTGATGAACCAAACACAGGCAGTTGGCAAACGATTTGAAGATGGTAAGTATCGCTATCTTTATTTCTATCCCACCTATTACTTCACGCCAGAAACAAACAAATTTTTGCAAAAAGCTTACAGCGGCATTGCTCAAACTCGCTTTGATACAAATATTCGCAACCACTTTATTCCTAAAGATTTGGAAGCAAATTTTGAACGATCCCGTTACCAAACGGTAGATGCTTTTTTAATTGATGAAGATCTCGATCGCAAGAAAGCATTACCCGAAAATGATCCTCAATACAAACGCGACAGAACTTTTAAACTCTCCTATCCTGACGATCAGCCCCTAACTTTCTACTTCATGGCATTGCCACCTGGAAAAGACCCGACCGATACTGAATCGTGGGTGATGCCTACTTGGTTAGCATTTGCCTTCCCCATGATTCTGGATGTTAAAACAGTTGTTTCAGAATCTCCCATTCCTCCCTTCAACGATGGTGCTGAATTTGAGGAAAGTGTATTTCTGGATAGCGCGCCGCAGGCATTTCGAGTATTAACAGGACACGATCGGTTGCGATTAGATTACATTCTGGAAGGTTGGAAGGCTCCTGATGGCAGTCAACACCCTGCACCATTGAATGTTCTTACGGCTGCCTATGCCATCCACCTAGATGTTAATGCTAAGCAAGGTAAAGGTGGCTATGATGCCAATTGGGGCAAACTAACAGAGTTGGCGAAAGACTTTGAAACTAGCCCGCTTTATGTATTCAGCTATCTTAATCGTTGGGTACGCAATCAAGCTAGTGAAACCGCCCGAATTGAGAAAATTCGGCTTTATGCGTATCGTTTCTATCCATGCTTTGATCCCTATGTTGAATTTGATGTCGTGTCGGAGAGATTAACCGTGAAAGATGAAGGAAAATCGTCCATCAATCATCCCCAGAAACTAACAGATTTGTATCGCAAATTCTACAGAGCAAACAAACGTTATAATCCCAAAGCTAATGCTGTTTTGAAACCGATCGATGTTGCGGCTGATGTCATTCTCAAAGCAGAATCCACCGTATTTCAAGGCGGCACACTCGTTGTCGCGGTCGCTTCTGAGGTGTTCAAACTGATGGATCGGGTTCGTGCTGCACGGGCTGAAGGCTTTGCGATGATTCCAGATCGGGAAGAGGAACGGCAAGCCATTTTGGATTTTGCCAGATACTTTGTAGTTGAAGTATTTGAGAAATCATTTTCTGGCGATCGGGCTCGTCTTGCAGGTCGGCAACTCAATTTGTTACGCGATACCTGCGAATTTCTCTATCGCCTTGAACAGGACAAAGAAAACCGGGAACGAAAAGAAAAAGGCGAACCAGGAAACGATGAGAACGGTGATGACTGAATTTAGTCAATTCGTTTCTAGATGAACTAATCAAAATATTACTCACTTCAGGAGACTTATCATGGCATTTCTTAAGACTGTCGATTCCAAGTTTTTTCACGACGCGATTCCCTACAAACCGATGGGCAAGTATGCTCATTTCCTAACCATTCGTGTGACAGAATCCTACCCGTTGTTTCAGACTGATGGTGAACTGAATAAGGCACGAGTTCGGGCGGGAATTGAAGACCCTACTCCCTTCAGCCGTCTGGCAATGTTCAAACGCAAGCAATCTACTCCGGAACGATTGGTAGGGCGAGAATTGCTTCGCTCCTACGGTTTAATCACTGCTGAGGAGTGTGAGTATAACGTTAAATTTGCAATGAACAATCCTGATTGCATTATTTATGGATTTGCGATCGGTGATTCTGGTTCTGAAAAATCCAAAGTCGTTGTGGACACTGCTTTCTCGATTACGGCTTTTGATGAATCTCACGAAACCTTCACCCTGAATGCACCTTTTGAAAATGGCACGATGAGCAAGCAAGGGGAAGTGACAAGTCGGATCAATCAACAAGATCATATCCGTCCGCAAGTATTTTTTCCCAGCATCGTAACGCTCAAAGATCCCACAGAGGCAAGCTTTTTGTATGTGTTTAATAACATTTTGCGAACGCGGCATTATGGTGCCCAGACCACTCGTACAGGAAGAGTTCGGAACGAGCTAATTGGTGTCGTATTTGCCGATGGAGAGATTACTAGCAATCTACGGTGGACTCAAGCCATTTATGACGGAATGAAAGCGCAAAATACCCTTCGTTTGACCGATCCACTGAACGAAGATGATGTGATGATGGCGGCCAAATCTGCGATCGAAAAACTCATGGCTGAAGAATTCATTGTTTACACGAGCTTGATTGGTGATACGTTCAAACCTTTATTGGATGAGGTTAAAACGATTACAGGACATGAAGCAACAATGAAAACGATGCTGCAAAAGGCAATGGATGAGTCAAACGCCTATTTTGCTGCTTATGTTGAGAAGCCTAAAAAATCAACTGCAAAAGCAGGATAGTAGCCAATGACAATGATTTATCACTGCACTCTGGAACTACATGATAGCCTTTACTTTGCAACTCGTGAAATTGGACGGCTGTACGAAACAGAGCCAGTTTTGCACAATTACGCGCTTTCCTATGTGTTGGGATTAGTTGACAATCCTCGTTTCAAAACGGTTGTTGCAGAAGAATATTCCTACCGCTATTTTTGTGCCGAACAAGTGCCTAAGTACAAGGAGCATTTAACGCCGCTCAATCAGCAAGGTATTTATGTGACTCCGGGTAAAGCGTTGAACTATGCTGCAATCTTGAACACATGGAAGTATGCAGATAATCGCTATCACGTTGAGATGAAGCAAACGGAAAAAAATATTCCTAGCTTTGGCAGAACCAAAGAAATTGCACCAGAAAGCCTCTTTGAGTTTCTCGTAATGTCTGAGCAGCCTTTAACCTTGCCTCGATGGGTGCGTATTGGCAAATGGGCAAGCAAAGCAAAATTGGAAGTGCAAGAACTATCAAAACCTAAACACAACCAGGCAAAGGAGTTTACTTGTTCTCATCCGCTCAATCCCTTAGATGTGATGTTTACCAATCAAGTGTTGAGCTATGACACGATCAACATGCCTCCAGTCAGCCTAATTCGCAATGTGCGAATGATTGGTGAATATTACACCTTTGATGAATTGCCAGAGGTAAAACTTCCGGTGCAGATGCAGTATCGCTTTGCGGGTTAAACACCATGCCCTACAGCCTCGTCCTCAACCTTCTCCCCCGATCGCCCATTCCCCAGGCTCATCTCAGCGGTCGTCATTTGCACGCTCTGTTTCTTGACCTGGTGCGCTCGGTTGATCCGGACTTAGCCAAAACACTGCACCAACAGCAGTCAGAAAAAGCATTTACCTTGAGTCCATTGCAAGTGGGCAACCGCAAAAAGAACCTACTGCAATGGCAGCACGATCGCTCTGTTCCTGCTGGTACTCCTTGCTGGTGGCGCATTTCATTATTAGATGATGCCTTATTTGGCAAACTCATGCACCTGTGGCTGAATCTTAGCCCGTCGCAAGCGTGGCATTTAGGAGCAGCAGATTTGCAGGTGGTGAATGTTTTAGGAACGCCTCAAGCCCATCAATCCTGGGCAAATTTTGCAACCTATGCTCA
Organism: filamentous cyanobacterium CCP2; assembly: GCA_003003615.1. Lineage (GTDB taxonomy): Bacteria > Cyanobacteriota > Cyanobacteriia > Elainellales > Elainellaceae > Egbenema. The sequence goes on from PVWD01000034.1 coordinate 27,339, forward strand.
ACTCTATGAGCAAGCCTCAGAGGAGGAACGACAAATCCACTTCCAGTTCTGTACACCCACCACCTTTCGGCAAACAAAGTATGATTGTGCGTTACCAACGAAGGAATTTGTATTTCAAGGCTTGTTGCGAAAGTGGAATCATTACAGTGGAATGAGCTTTCCTGAAATCGTTCTAGATCAAATCTATCCTAGCTTTTTTGATATTCGCACGGAGATTGCGATCGACAGTCGCAGTAAGTTCATTGGTTGTGTGGGAAAGGTGACGTTTCAGATTCTAGGAGAAGTCGAGGCAGAAATCATTCAACAAATCAATGCGCTGGCAGATTTTGCGATTTTTGCTGGAGTTGGGCGCAAAACTCCAATGGGTATGGGCATGGTGCGGCGTAATCAGTGAGCAGTAATCAGTGAGCAGTAATCAGTGAGGGGGTGGGGATGAGGGGTTTGGTGGAACGGAGTGTGGCGTATGACAAAGCGTATCGGTTTGCGATTCGGGTTGTGAAAGCCTATCAATATTTAGTTCAGGAAAAACAGGAGTTTACTTTATCGAAACAAATGATGAGATCGGGAACGTCAATTGGTGCGAATGTTGCAGAAGCGAATGGGGCAATCTCTAAGGCAGACTTTGCTGCAAAGGTTTCTATTGCTTACAAAGAAAGTCTGGAAGTGAAATACTGGATCTCGCTTCTCAAAGATACGGACTATTTCGATACCAAAATGGCCAATAGTCTGCATTACGACGCTGACGAAATCAGCAAAATTCTCTTCGCTATTCTCAAATCCTCAAAACTTTCTCCAAAAAACTGATAGCTGTTCTCCAAAACCTGTTTACTGATAACTGATGACTGATAACTGTTTACTGATAACTGAAACCTACTTACCTCTGGCTTACCTGAATGCCTGGGAATATTGTCCGCGCCGGTTTTACCTGGAATATGTGTTGGGCGAATTTCAGACGAATGAACACATTATTTTAGGGAATCATCTGCATCGCAATATCAATGAAGAAAATGTGATTCAAGAGGGAGATACACGAATTCACCAACAGCAGTGGGTGTGGAGCGATCGGCTTCTTGTTTCTGGAATCATTGATGCGGTGGAAGAACGGAAAGGAAACCTAATTCCCGTAGAGTATAAGAAGGGAAAAATGGCCAAACATCTGAACGATCATTTTCAGCTTTGTGCAGCTGCTTTATGCTTAGAAGAGCGAATGGGAAAATCTATTGCGTATGGAGAGATTTTTTACCATGCTAATCGCCGCAGACAGCAGGTAAATTTCACACCACAGTTACGCCAAATGACGGAAGATGCGATTCTTGCAGCTCGTGCTGCATCAACGGGAGGAATGCCGCCGCCCATTGAACAGTCGAAGAAATGTCAGGCGTGTAGCTTGCAGAGTATTTGTCTGCCTGTTGAAGTGAAGCAATTAATGAAAGAACCTTAATCTAAAACTTGTTATGTCAATTCTCTACATTACCCAACCCGATGCAGTTTTGGGCAAAACTCATGAGGCGTTTACGGTGTCGTTGCGGCAAGATGATGGACACTGGAAAAAGCAAACGGTTCCGGCACAAACGATCGAGCAGGTGGTTTTGATGGGCAATCCGCAGGTGACAGGCGATGCTTTGGTTTACGCGCTGGAATTAGGAATGCCGGTTCACTATCTTTCGGGGGTGGGAAGGTATTTGGGGTGTGCATTGCCGGGTTACTCGCGGAATGGTCAACTGCGGTTGGCGCAATATGCTGCTTATCAGGATGCGGATCACCGTCTACATTTAGTCAAAGCGATCGTGGTGGGCAAGATTCAAAATCAGCATACGGTGTTATATAAGCATGGACAGCGAGAGACTTCACTGAAACTGAGGAAGAAGCAGGTGGATACTCAGTCTGCGATCGAGCAGGTGCGGGGAACGGAAGGACTGGCCGCCCGTGAATATTTTGCTTGCTGGCAGGCGATGCTTGGTTCTCAGTGGACGTTTACGGGGCGTAATCGTCGTCCTCCAACTGACCCGGTGAATTCGTTGCTCAGCTTTGCCTACGGGTTATTGCGGGTGCAAGTGACATCGGCTGCCCATTTAGCTGGGCTTGATCCTTATATTGGGTATTTGCATGAGGTGAGCCGCGGCCAACCGGCACTGGTGCTGGATTTAATGGAGGAGTTTCGCCCACTGGTGGCGGATAATGTGGTGTTGGCGGCTGTTAATAATCGGGAAATTCAGCCGAAGGATTTTACAGAAAGTTTGGGGGCATACCGCCTGTCTGAATCAGGTCGCAAGGCGTTTTTGCAGGCGTTTGAACGCAAAATGAACGATCGGTTTCAGCATCCGGTATTTGGGTATCAGTGTACCTATCGACGGGCGATCGAACTGCAAGCTCGACTGTTGGCACGCCATTTGCAAGAGGCGATTCCCTACAAACCGCTTATCCTGCGCTAACCTTTTTCTCTGCTTCCCATTTTTTCATTCCGATGACAACTCTTTTCTACCTGATTATTTATGATTTACCCGACCATAAAGCTGCGAACAAACGCCGAACCCGCCTTCACAAGATGCTTTCAGGCTATGGCAAATGGACGCAATACAGTGTGTTTGAGTGTTTTCTGACGGCTGTTCAATTTGCAAAACTCCAAGCTCAGCTTGAAAAGTTAATTAAACCCAGTGAGGATTCGATTCGGATTTATGTTTTGGATGCTGGGGCGATCAAACGGACGGTGACGTATGGTTCGGAAAAACCTCGCCAAATTGAGGCAATCATCTTATGATGGTGGAAGGAAAATTTTCGCGAACTGAAGCGGGGGCAAAATCCCTGGGAGGTTTGCGAAAGGGCTTAGAACCTTGAAAATAAAATAGTTTTAAGGGTTTTATGTTGGCTTAGCCTGAAGAAACTGTCGATCGTTTTGCTCGGTGAAGCTGTCTCTTTGAAGACCTTTGCGAAAAGCGGTGTCAGGTTCCAGTCAGGGTAAGCAATACAGGGTGCGGGACTTTCAATCAAAAAAATCCCGGCAACGGGACTGAAACACGGCTGTTGGAAAATCCAGCAGATGCCTCTGCTTGATCTTTCAATCAAAAAAATCCCGGCAACGGGACTGAAACATCTCTGTTCCAGCAGGACTGAGAATTGAGCGAGTCGACTTTCAATCAAAAAAATCCCGGCAACGGGACTGAAACTCTCAATCAATCAATCTCTTTTGATGTAGAATAATTCCAACTTTCAATCAAAAAAATCCCGGCAACGGGACTGAAACTGTAAAAAATGGAAACTTTATTTGATTTGTTCAATGGTCTTTCAATCAAAAAAATCCCGGCAACGGGACTGAAACGCGTCGAGAGCCACTAGCAAAATTCCCGAACGACTTCTTTCAATCAAAAAAATCCCGGCAACGGGACTGAAACCCGAACTGGGCAGCCGGATTGTTTATCAATTCGTCCACTTTCAATCAAAAAAATCCCGGCAACGGGACTGAAACCAAAAAGATGCCGCACTCGATCGCGTTGTAGTCCAACTTTCAATCAAAAAAATCCCGGCAACGGGACTGAAACCAAGCCAGCGAACCCGCTCAAGGCTTACATGAAGCGGCTTTCAATCAAAAAAATCCCGGCAACGGGACTGAAACCCAACCGCTCAACCTGCGGCGTGAAACCCTACATTAGACTTTCAATCAAAAAAATCCCGGCAACGGGACTGAAACATAAAGCTGCTAATTGCGGTCAGGTCAGCATTGGAACTTTCAATCAAAAAAATCCCGGCAACGGGACTGAAACTCTCAGACTGGAAAACGATCGATCCTGTTTCTGTGCTTTCAATCAAAAAAATCCCGGCAACGGGACTGAAACCAGCCGATTGCCCGTCTAAAACTCTCAGTCTTCCCACTTTCAATCAAAAAAATCCCGGCAACGGGACTGAAACGAGTTGCAGGACAGGTTCACCCATCGCTACTCTCGCTTTCAATCAAAAAATCCCGGCAACGGGACTGAAACACCACCCCACAAATTCGGCAGCAAATTCAGCGGTTCTTTCAATCAAAAAAATCCCGGCAACGGGACTGAAACCACACCGGCAAGCAGCATACCTTTTCTGACATCCATACTTTCAATCAAAAAAATCCCGGCAACGGGACTGAAACACAGATAAAAACATTCCTTCAGCATAAACATCCCAAAGAAAAAACCCCAGCAAATTGACTGGGGCAACGTTTATCTCTCAACTTTAGAAATCCATCAAACCACTAAACCGATATGGCTGGAAATTCGATCGCCTTCGATCGCCTCAGCATTAATATTTTTCATCTTTTAGCTTGTTAGTATTGTTTCGCAAAAACTTCCTGTGTCTGTTCGCCGATCGTTTTAGCATTTTGTCTACTTGAATGGTAAATCAGATTCAATCTAGAAGATATAACTCTACGCAAACCCGTTAAGACCATTCCGTAATGCCTAACCTATCCGTTTCGGGTTTCCCTCACCTGAGATTGTCCTAACCTTTCCATCCGTCGCCATAAATAGATATCGTTTGAGGCTTTGAGTTTTTAATTTCAGTTGCGTTATCGCAGATGAACGATCGTTTCGTATAGTCTTACTCTATCGGCTTTGGAGCCAGTTGCTCATCCTGCCAATGGTTCGCCCAAATGGGTGATTCCCCTCTAAAGAGATAAAAAGCGGTGACAGGAGAGTTTCGGGGCGATCGGGCAAGCGTGGACGATTAAGCCTGCCGATATTTCATCCATGATGCATAAGAATACGTAGCTAAGGCAACCCAAATCAAGCCAAACGTAACAGCATGAATTTGGGTAAAGGGTTCACGGTAAAGAAATACGCCCAGCATGAGTTGCAAACTGGGAGCAATGTATTGAAAAAACCCCAGCGTTGAAAGCGGGAGTCGCTTTGCCGCATTATTAAACCACAGCAACGGAAAAGAGGTTGTCACCCCTGCCCCCACAAACAGCAGCGTTACCCAGCCATTCGTTCCCAAATGTCCGATTCCCGTTGTGGCCCAATGCCCCACAAAAATCAGAGCGACTGGCATCACTAACAGCGTTTCCACTGCCAGACCCACCATCGGAGCCACCGATGTCGTTTTGCGCAATAGCCCATAAAACGCAAAAGTAAAGGCCAAACCTAGCGCAATCCAGGGAACTTCGCCAAAGTACCAAACAAAATTGGCAACTCCCAAACCCGCCAGCCCAACAGCGATCGTTTGCCCCCAATTCAGCCGCTCTTTGAGGAACACATATCCCAACACAACATTCACCAAGGGATTGATGAAATATCCCAGGCTAGTTTCCACCACGCGATCGGTATTCACACCGTAAATATAAAGCCCCCAGTTCAACGACAGCAGTAATGCCGTTGCGAGTAAAATTCCAATCCGACGGGGAGTTTGAAAAAGCTGCTTAAACTCAGAGCCACGCTGTTGAAGAATTAACAGCCCCATTAAAAACACCATCGACCAAATGATGCGATGGCTCAATACTTCCACAGCAGGAACCTGTCCAAACAGTTTCCAATAAATTGGTAAAAGCCCCCATGCTCCATAGGCAAGGACGGCATACAAAGCTCCGGTGGAATTGGTAGTAGAGGGTGAGGAGTGAATTGAAGAAGGTTTGCTGCTCAAGAAACTGACTTTGAGATGAATTTGCCCTCCCTATCCTAGCGACCCGCTGTTAGAATTCGCTGAGGATGAGCAAAAATATGGAAAAGAGGAACAGTCGCAGAGAGGAAAATCTTCAGGACTCCCCAAACTCATCTAGCGAACTGCTCCTCCGCAGCATTCATTCACCTGTAATACAAGACTACCAACCAGGTTTGTCAAATATGTTTTCTAGAGATGACATTTAGGTGACAATCTAAACTTTAGAACTGGAGCGGAAACCAGCGGCTCAGGATTGTCCAAAATTCATATCCATGTGACGATCGTGTCACCCCATTGCCATATTCAATAGATACCTTAGAGAGTAAATTCCCTATGTGACTTCGTTACCATAGATTCAAGCGAGTCATATTTAGATAACAGTATCGTCAACCCTGTGAAACTCCTATGACTTCAACACCTCCACTTAAGCAAGTTCTAGCCTATGCCTCACTCCTGCTGCTAGGTGCAGGGGGTGCTGTAGCTGCCGATCGCCTGCTGACTCAATCCCCCTCGTTAGCACAGCAAGTTCCCACTGAACAACCCCGTAGCCAGACTCCTCCAGAGGTAAACCGTCCGCCCTCCAGCCAAGTTGCAGCAATGCCTGCAAATTATAACTTCATTGCAGATGCCGTTCAACGGGTTGGCCCTGCGGTCGTTCGCATTGATTCAGAGCGGACAGTCAATTCGGCTGGTTCACGGTTCTTCAACAGCCCCTTTGGTCGCCAGTTTGGTGGAGGAATGCCCGACGGGCCCTCTTCGCGGGTGCAAGAAGGAACAGGGTCAGGTTTCATTGTTGATGCAGATGGAATTATTTTCACAAATACCCATGTGGTGGCGGGGGCTGACCAAGTTACGGTTGTCTTGAAGGATGGTCGTCGCTTTGAAGGAGAAGTTTTAGGGCAAGACCCCATTACTGATGTTGCTGTTATCAAGATTGAAGCCACTGATCTGCCCACCGTGCCGATCGGAGATTCTGAACAGCTACAGCCTGGGGAATGGGCGATCGCCATTGGGAATCCCTTGGGGTTAGACAATACTGTGACTGCTGGAATTATTAGTGCCACAGGTCGATCGAGTGCTGAGATTGGCGTTTCCGATCGGCGAGTCGGATTCATCCAAACTGATGCCGCGATTAATCCGGGTAATTCGGGTGGGCCGTTGCTCAATGAGCGAGGTGAAGTGATCGGCATGAACACTGCCATCATCAATGGAGCGCAGGGTCTGGGCTTTGCCGTTCCGATTAATACCGCCCGCAACATTGCCGACCAACTCATCACCACTGGACGCGCAGAACATGCTTACTTGGGAATCCGCATGATTACGTTGACTCCCGAAGTGAGAGAACAATTCAACAGTGATGCCAACAGCCCCTTTTCAGTGAATGAAGATCAAGGCATTTTGATTGTAGAAGTAGCTTCTGATTCTCCTGCGGCAGAAGCTGGGCTACAACCGGGCGATGTGATTACTCAATTAGGCGATCGAACGGTTGAAGATGCACGCGGGGTGCAAGAAGTGGTGGAAGCCAGCCAAATTGGGGAAGCCCTTCCCGTAGAAGTTCGTCGGGATGGAGAAAGCTTGACGCTATCGGTGACTCCCGGTGTCATGCCATCAAACTTGCAGAGTTAATTTGGCATTGCTGATTAACCTACAGCATTAACCTACAGCAAAGACACAATCATTTGATTTGCCTGGTATTCATAGCTGCCACCAAATTGATTGAAGTGGTTAATGATGTGATACAGGTTGTAGAGAATTTTGCGTCGTCCATAGCCTTCCTCTAAAGGGAAGGCTTCATTGTAGGCACTGTAAAAGTTTGCTGGAAAGCTGCCAAAAAGCTGGCTCATGGCAATATCCACTTCTCGATCGCCAAAATAGGTTGCTGGGTCAACAATCACAGGTTCCCCAGACTGGGTGACAGCCGCATTGCCCGTCCACAGATCCCCGTGTACCAGGGAGGGTTGGGGGTTATGTCCCTTCAAAATCTCTGGCACGGCAGCCAAGAGTCGGTCTTGCTGCGGCAACTGTCCACCTCGTTGACGAGCCAACTGAACTTGATAGCCCAACCG
>PVWD01000220.1 GCA_003003615.1 filamentous cyanobacterium CCP2
CCCCTACTCCCTACTCCCCACCCCCTATGTTTGGCACCTTCCAACAAAGCAACCTCCGCATTGAAATCGAAGCCTCCGAACAGCAAATTCGCGACAGCTTACTTTGTCCAAGCCAGTTTCGCCAGTGGCTTTTCCCTCAAACCTTTTCAGAGGGTTTGCCCGATCGCCTACACAAAGGGCTAGTATTCACCAGTTGGCTGGGGCCAATTCCCGTAGAGCATCGGGTGGATAAGGTGGAATCGAATAGCTTAAGGCTGATTATGAGCAAGGGAATTGATGGTTTCCATGAGTGGCATTGGGGCGATGGTTGGGTGCAGTCCAGTTTAGAAGGGGTTTCGCTGATGCCGCTTAACCTGGGCCAAACGCTAAGCTTGCTGCGGCTACGGCAATTTTTAGCCATGCAAAAACAACAGCAGATGGGCAATACCAATTCTTTGTAATGCTGTATGGAACTTACCCCACTACCTGCGGCTCCTCCCTTTATTCAGGGGAGGTTGGAAGGGGGCAGCATCATGTGCAACTTTATAAAAAATTTGTATGACTATAGAAAATTTGTATGACTCTGCCAGCCGTTAAAAATTGTATTTATTTGGAGTTCCAGGCGGTTACAAGGGCAGCAAATTTAGAGTCTTGTAAAACTTTACCCCATGCCTTATCAATGTCTGCTTTCTGTTTTTCTGATAGCTTCCAAGATAACGGTGGAGCAGATAAATCCTCTAGCTGAGGAAATTCAATCACATGATGTTGAATCTCTACCTTGTTCCACAATTTTTTGAGAACCGCAACATCGACTTCATTGCGAGCCGCCTGCGTGTAGTTCCGGACATTGAATAGCGTCAGCAGCGGCCCCAAAATTGTCATTTTCCAACCCGGCTTATCGATGTTCTCCTCACCTCGACGAGCTTGCCACCACTCTTTTGGTTTGCGGTGTTTAACTGCCAGTTTTGATGCTTCAGGGTCGCTGGGTTCTGGGAACGATCGAATTTCAATTAACAAAACCCGATCGATATTAAGCGAATTTTCTCCTGCTGCTGAATTAGGTAAAACAAGCTGGTTAAGCCATTGAATGGCAGTGAAAACGCCAAAGTTATCAAAATATCCACCATCCGCGACGTGAAAATTTGCGTGGGGAACGCTAGGGAAATTCCGACAAATGGGCGAAACATAGGGAAACGTTGCGGAAAGGCGGGCGGCTGTGGTGATGGGCAGATCAAAATTCCTGTAGAGAGTCCTAAAATCTTTGAATTGCCGCTTGGCTTGCATTTCCTTGGTTTGGAAAGGCAGAGGACTAATGGTTAAACGGCTCCCATCTTCGACGATCGTGGCGTTAAAAACGGGGATGGGAATCTCACCTGCTTCAATGCTTCTAGACCAGCTAGCAAGGGTTGGCGGGTTGGCAGGATCACTAAATTCCCTTGTCCAATCGGCTTCCAGAGCCACACCCCGATCGAGTTTTTGATGGGCTAAAAACGGCAGACCAATCACACGCCATAAATCTGGATAAGCCAGCCCCCAGCCAATCGCATCCAAACCATCAACGGTAGCCCGTCGGACGATCGCATTGGGTGATTGCGTTGAAGACATTCTGTTGAGCGGAGCACTTGGCATTCCGTTTGCCAAAGCATCTAGAAAATACATAGAGCCGATCGACCCGCCAGATACCGAGCTAATCAAGCCGATCGCATCAATAAATGGCTTTCCTAGCTTTGGATGTTCATATAAACCAGTTAGCACCCGTGCTGTCCAACCTGCCGCCTGAATCCCACCTCCCGCCGGACAAATCACAACCAATGTTCGAGGATGATCTGAGTGATCTTTTGCGTAGGTTTCCTGCCATCGTTGAAACCGATGATGCAAAATTTCCACGAAGCTATTGGTGGAAAACCCTGACAGAGGTGGACTGATTAATTCATAGTAATGGTTGACATTAAACAACCAGTAAGCCGCAAAGGAGATAGCGATTAATACGATGAGTAGAGGAACGCGGAAAAAGTCGAGTAGAAAGGTTAAACCGCCAAAGAGTAAAACTAAAAGTAGAAAAATGGTTAACAGATAAAATAAGGCTGGAACTTCAAACAATCGCCTGCGGCTTTGAGTCAACCAATCAAACAAACGAAAACCGGGTTTCGCCCAAGTTGGAATGACACCAGGTTTGTATAACCACATACCATAAAAAAATAACGGCAGATAAATCACCATTACTGCTGCTAAAAAGCCGATCGCAGATAGATGTCCTGCTGTCAGATTCTCCGTATCAGGCTGAAGATAGCCGCTTCTTGCAGGTTCGGGTAATAACAAAACAAGGAAAACTAGAAGTTGCTTGAACGCTGCAAATCCTTCAAGAAAATTTGTAAATAGATGCCCTAATTTGAAAAATAAAGCTGTTAGCAATCCACCTGAACTGATTCCTAAAAGTATTTCTGTGGCTGCCCTTCTGCGAGAAGGTAATTCTTTGATTTCAGGAATAGAAATATAAATCGTAATGATGAGCGTTGAAAGTCCTAATATAATCGCAAAAATCCACTGATAGCCCCGCAGGGAATTCACCCATTCTGGCATTGGCAAATTAAACCGGGCAGCTCCATCAATGAGTAACGTGTTTGTCACGGATGCTACGCCCATTCCAGTAAACAGGGTAGCGATCGTCACTAAGGCGAATTCAAAGCGATTATGCAATACAAATAGATTTTGCAGCAGACTTTTAATAACGGTATTTGCCAAAATTGGTAATGCGACTAACAATCCGCCAATCAACAGCGGGATTCGTAGAAAAAACAGGTACTGAAGAAACGCTGGATGCCGAAGTAACGCCGTGGAAACAATCATGACGATCGCCCAAAGCACAACTCCTCCGAAGAGTCTTTTGTACATTTGAATCACCCTCCGATCGTGTTTTCTTGCTTTGCTCTGGTTCTCCTGACTTAAGGCTCTCTACTTCAGTTTCACCACCATCACCGTACAGGGGGCATCTTCCACCACTTGGCTACTCACAGAACCCTGCAAAATTCGCTTCATGCCCGTTAACCCCCGGCTTCCCATGACCACCAGATCCGCTTGGTGAATATTGGCAAGCCGAATGATTTCCTCAGCCGGATCACCCACCACAATTTCCAGTTCGCTTTTGCAGGGCAGGGCAGCCTGATACATCTGGAGTTTTTCCAACTGTTGGTGGGGAATCAGTTCGGTGTCTACTTGGGGACGGTCTGCTGCCATATCTGGATCAGCTCCCAAATTGGCAATCACATGGGCAATGATGACATGGGTCGTTGGCTCCATATGGACTTGTTCCAACCCATTCATAATTTGGTCTGAAAGGTTTGACCCATCCAGGGCGACGAGAATTCGTTTGAACACAGCAGTCATCTTCTGACACCTAAAGGGAGAATAAGCAAAGAGCTTAAGTTCTTAGTGTTGAGGGTTCAGTGGGCAAATGCAACTAAAAACTCAAAACTTAAAACTTAAGCTTTTCACTCAAATCTTCCTGAGAGTGGGCAGGTTTGCTTTATTCGTCAGCGTCTAAACTTTCTTGCATCCTTAAACGCACCGAATCGGCATGGGAGGTTAACCCTTCTGCGGTAGCCAAAGACTCGATCGCCTTTGACACTTTCCGTAGGGCCTTTGGCGAATATTGAATTAAGCTGGAATGCTTCATAAACGTTTCTACGCCTAATGCTGAAGCATATCGAGCCGATCCAGAAGTAGGTAGGGTATGGTTTGGCCCTGCTAAATAATCTCCTACTGCCTCTGGTGTTGAATTGCCCAGGAAGATGGCTCCAGCGTGGCGAATTTTTTCCAAAAGGCTCCAGGGGTCTTCCACTTCCAGTTCTAAATGCTCAGGAGCAAATTCATTTGACAACTCTGCCGCACTCTCCAAGGATTCAACCACGACAACTAAGCCGTAATGGGCGATCGCCTTTTCCGTCAAAACCTTCCGAGGATGGTTAATCAACTGTTGCTTCACCTCGGACACCACTTTCATGGCCAACCCAGAATCCGTCGTCAGCAAAATTGCCGCGGCCATCGGGTCGTGTTCTGCCTGAGCCAGCATATCTGCCGCCACATGAACCGGATTTGCGCGGCCATCTGCAATAATCAGCACTTCCGAGGGGCCCGCCAACGAGTCAATGCCAACAGTTCCGTAGACCAGCTTCTTCGCCAGCGTCACATAAATATTGCCCGGCCCGGTAATCACATTGACATTGGGGATTGTTTCTGTGCCATAGGCAAGAGCTGCGATCGCTTGGGCACCCCCCACCCGGTAAATTTCCTGCACTCCTGCTTCTTGAGCCGCAACTAACACTGCCGGATTAACTGATTTATTTGGCCCTGGTGGAGTTGTAATCACAATTCGAGGAACATTGGCCACCCTGGCTGGAATCGCATTCATGATCACCGTGCTAGGATAAGCTGCCCGCCCACCAGGGACATATAGCCCAGCCCGATCGACCGATGTGTAGCGTTTACCCAGGACAACCTCGTCTTCTCCAAACTGCACCCAGCTTTTGGGAACTCGCTGGCGATGAAAGGCTTCCACCTGGCGACAAGCAAGGCGGATCGCTTCAATGAGTTCGGCAGGCACCTGATGATAGGCCGCCTCCAGTTCAGAACCGCTGACTCGGAGGTCTTCAGGTTTGAGGGAGATCTGATCGTACTCTTCGGTGTAGTGGAGAACCGCTCGATCGCCCTGCCGTTTGACTGCTTGTAGCACCTCTCGAACCGTTGCTTCTTTGTGAACAACTTGATCGTCATGAGTGCGCTCACAAATCCGGCGGAGTTCAGTAAGTGCCTCAGCTCGCTGAGTAATAATTCGCAGCATCGCCACCTTGGGATAGAAGAAGAAGTAGTCTGGGATTAACCCGGAAGAATAGATTGGAACCGCTCTAGCAATAATAACTACCAGGCTGAACCTGCATCTCTATCTAGCTTAACCTGTATTTTTAGGAGGATTCGAGTCTGAAAGAGGAGAGTTTATTTGTCAATTTTGTAAATCTTCCGATAAAATAATGGATCGCTGGAAACAATCCCTCAAAATTCACATACCGAAGAACTGTGGCAAATATCAAGTCGGCAATCAAGCGCGTTGAAATTGCAGAGCGTAACCGCCTGCACAACAAATCCTACAAATCTGCTGTCAGAACCCTGATGAAGCGGTTTCTAACCTCACTCGATGCCTACACTGCTAATCCTACCTCTGAAGGCATGCAGGAAGTGCAGCAGCGGCTCTCGTTGGCCTACGCGAAAATTGACAAAGCTGTGAAGCGGGGTGTGTTGCATACCAACACAGGTGCTCGCAAAAAAGCACGTTTAGCTAGGGCACTCAAGGCCGCTGAATCAAGCCGTGCTGCTTCCTAGCGAATTTCATAGAATGCTGACTTTGTGACGTTGGCTTTGAGGCATTGTTTTATGACAGTGCTATGCCAGTTGCCTGAGTCCCCTTGCTCTCGTTCTGTATACTCAGTAGCTTCATGCGCCTAATTGACACCCACGTTCACCTTAACTTTGACAGCTTTCAGCCTGACCTGGACGAAGTTGCTCAAAATTGGCGAGAAGCAGGTATCGTGCGGTTGGTTCACTCCTGCGTTGAGCCAGCGGAATTTGAGGCGATCCAGTCGATCGCCGATCGGTTCCCGGAAGTGTCTTTTGCCGTTGGTCTACACCCTTTAGACGTGGAAGAAAAGTGGCAGACTGATACCGCTCAAGTCATTCTGGCACTAGCACAGTCTGATTCTAGAGTTGTGGCGATCGGGGAAACAGGCCTAGATTTCTTCAAAGCAAAGAATCAAGAGCAGCAGCAGGAAGCCTTTTGGGCGCAGTTGGAGATTGCTCACCAGCTAAATTTGCCCGTGATTATTCACTGTCGGGATGCCGCAGCCCCAATGGCTGGTTTAGTTAAACGCTTTTGGGCAGAGCAAGGTCAGGTACAAGGTGTGATGCACTGCTGGAGCGGCACCCCTGAAGAAACTCAGCAATTTTTGGATCTGGGTTTCTACATCAGCTTCAGTGGGATTGTCACCTTTAAAAATGCAGTTTCTGTACAAGAGTCTGCCAAACTCGTACCAAGCGATCGGCTTCTTGTTGAGACGGACTGTCCGTTTTTGGCCCCTGTGCCAAAGCGGGGGGAGCGGCGCAATCAGCCCGCCTATGTTCGTTTTGTGGCTGAACAGTTAGCCCACCTACGGGGGATCTCTCCATCGGATTTGGCGGCTCAAACCACTGAAAATGCCTGCAATCTGTTTGGGTTGTCTCTACCAGAAGCTGATGGTTCACTCCCGACGGAGTCTTTTTACAGCGGCTAACCTTACTGGGATCTTTCCCTGAACCTCTGCTTAACGAGATTGGTTAAGGGAATTGCTTCATTCTCTTATTCTTTTTCTTGATAATCGTCAAGAGTAATAAGCCACAATTGGGTTACATTAAGTCATAATAAAGATCGAGCCATGATGAAGGTTGCAATGAATAGCGTAGACCTAAGGTGAGCCATCTACAGTTCAAATTTTTCTTACTATGAGGCTTGGCTAACCTCAATACCCTCACTTTTTTCGCTTTCAAGTTAAACCTTAGTTGACAGAGTCCATTGATTACGCTATACTCTCCCTGCCTAACACCCAGCTCTCAACTGCGAGTATTGAAACTGTTCGCCAAACCCCACTCCAACTCTTTGACTTACGAAGTAGCTAATCCTTTATAAGTTTTGTTCAGTCTTCAAACCTGGAGGCTGACGTTTTTTCGTCTGTGTATTTGCCAACTTTTCGATGTATTGTTAGGGATTTTATCCCTAAGCGTGACCTAGCTTGAGGAGACGCATGAGTAACTTAACCCAATCCGCACCCATCTTTACCCTACCAGACCTTGTAGAGATTCAACGGGCCAGTTTTCGCTGGTTTCTTGAAGAAGGACTGATCGAGGAATTAGACAGCTTCTCGCCCATCACGGACTATACCGGCAAATTAGAGCTTCATTTCCTGGGCAAAGACTACAAACTCAGGCGACCTAAATATGATGTTGATGAGGCAAAGCGTCGGGATGCGACCTATGCGGTGCAAATGTATGTTCCGACTCGCCTAATTAATAAGGAAACTGGGGAGATCAAGGAGCAAGAGGTTTTTATTGGGGATCTGCCCCTAATGACCGATCGCGGAACCTTCATCATCAACGGTGCTGAGCGTGTCATTGTAAACCAAATTGTCCGTAGCCCTGGCGTTTACTATAAAAAAGAGATCGACAAAAACGGTCGTAGTACGTTCAATGCGAGCTTGATCCCCAACCGAGGAGCTTGGCTAAAGTTTGAAACCGACAAAAACGACCTTGTTTGGGTTCGCATCGACAAAACCCGCAAGCTGTCAGCGCAAGTTCTTCTGAAGGCGTTGGGCTTAAGTGATGGTGAAATTTTTGATGCGCTGCGTCACCCCGAATATTTCCAGAAGACGATTGAAAAAGAAGGGCAGTTTAGCGAAGAAGAAGCCCTCATGGAGCTTTATCGCAAGCTCCGACCGGGCGAACCACCCACTGTGTCGGGAGGTCAACAGCTTTTAGATTCTCGCTTCTTTGATCCCAAGCGGTATGACCTGGGACGAGTCGGACGCTACAAGCTGAACAAAAAGCTGCGGCTGAATGTGCCAGAGGCGACTCGGATTTTAACCCCTCAAGATATCCTGGCTTCCATTGATTACTTAATCAATCTAGAGTTTGATATTGGCAATATCGATGACATCGATCACCTGGGAAATCGGCGGGTGCGATCGGTGGGTGAATTGCTGCAAAACCAGGTTCGGGTGGGGCTAAACCGTCTAGAAAGAATCATCCGTGAGCGGATGACCGTTTCCGATGCGGATGCATTGACCCCTGCCTCGTTGGTGAACCCGAAACCCTTGGTGGCTGCCATTAAGGAATTCTTTGGTTCTTCCCAGCTCTCGCAGTTCATGGATCAGACGAATCCTTTGGCAGAGTTGACCCACAAGCGTCGTCTCAGTGCCCTTGGCCCAGGTGGTTTAACCCGTGAACGGGCAGGTTTTGCAGTACGGGATATTCACCCTTCCCACTATGGACGAATTTGTCCGATCGAGACTCCAGAAGGCCCGAATGCTGGACTAATCGGTTCTTTGGCAACCCACGCCCGCGTCAATGCCTATGGCTTCATTGAAACGCCCTACTGTCGGGTTGAAAACGGTAGAGTCCGTCGGGATATACCGCCAACCTATATGACGGCTGACGAAGAGGATGATCTGCGCGTTGCTCCAGGGGATATTCCCATTGATGAAGAGGGACGCATCCTGGGAGAGCAGGTTCCTGTACGGTATCGTCAGGACTTTACGACCACCTCTCCAGAGGAAGTAGACTATGTAGCCGTTTCTCCGGTGCAGATCATTTCTGTGGCGACTTCGCTGATCCCATTCATTGAACACGATGATGCAAACCGTGCCCTGATGGGATCAAACATGCAGCGGCAGGCAGTCCCCCTACTTCGTCCAGAGCGTCCGTTAGTGGGAACAGGATTGGAAACTCAGGCCGCACGTGACTCTGGGATGGTCATTGTGAGCCGCACGGATGGAGAAGTTTCCTACGTGGATGCCAATCGTATCCGAGTGCGGAATGCTGAAGGGCAGGAATATGAACATCTCTTGCAGAAGTATCAGCGATCGAACCAGGATACTTGCTTGAACCAACGTCCGATCGTTTTTGCAGGCGATCGGGTAGTGGCTGGACAAATTATGGCCGACGGTTCAGCCACAGAAGGTGGGGAACTGGCATTGGGGCAGAATGTGCTGGTCGCTTATATGCCTTGGGAAGGCTACAACTACGAGGATGCCATTCTAATCAGCGAACGGCTAGTCTACGATGATGTGTACACATCAATTCACATTGAGAAGTACGAAATTGAGGCACGCCAAACCAAGCTGGGCCCAGAGGAAATTACGCGCGAAATTCCAAACGTGGGTGAAGATGCACTGCGCCAGCTTGATGAGACAGGCATTATCCGCATTGGGGCGTGGGTTGAGTCGGGCGACATTCTGGTAGGCAAGGTGACTCCTAAAGGGGAATCAGACCAGCCACCCGAAGAAAAACTCCTTCGTGCCATCTTTGGTGAGAAAGCGAGAGATGTACGGGACAACTCGCTGCGAGTTCCTAACGGTGAAAAGGGTCGCGTGGTGGATGTGCGGGTCTTCACTCGTGAACAGGGCGATGAATTACCGCCTGGAGCCAATATGGTTGTGCGGGTCTATGTTGCCCAGAAGCGCAAGATTCAAGTAGGCGACAAGATGGCAGGGCGGCACGGAAATAAGGGAATTATTTCCCGCATTCTGCCTGAAGAGGATATGCCCTACTTGCCAGATGGCACTCCGGTCGATATTGTCTTGAACCCTCTGGGGGTGCCGTCCCGGATGAACGTGGGACAAGTGTTTGAGTGTCTCTTGGGCTGGGCCGGACATAACTTAGATGTTCGCTTCAAGATGATTCCCTTTGACGAGATGTACGGGATGGAAGCGTCCCGTTTGACCACCCACGCCAAGATCCAGGAAGCTCGCGATAAGACCGGCCAGGATTGGGTCTTTAACCCGGATGAACCGGGCAAAATTCAGGTCTACGATGGCCGAACCGGGGAACCGTTCGATCGCCCAGTGACGATCGGCAAAGCCTATATGCTGAAGCTGGTACACCTGGTTGATGACAAGATCCATGCTCGTTCGACAGGGCCATACTCTCTGGTGACTCAGCAGCCACTTGGTGGTAAGGCTCAGCAGGGTGGACAGCGATTTGGAGAAATGGAAGTTTGGGCGTTGGAAGCCTTCGGTGCAGCCTACATTCTCCAGGAATTGCTCACGGTGAAGTCAGACGATATGCAAGGTCGAAATGAAGCTCTGAATGCGATCGTCAAAGGAAAGGCAATTCCTCGTCCAGGAACGCCCGAATCCTTTAAGGTGTTGATGCGTGAGCTTCAGTCGCTTTGTTTGGATATTGCTGCCCACAAACTGCAAACGATGGAGGACGGTACAAGTCGTGATGTCGAGATCGACCTGATGGCAGATTTGGGGTCTCGTCGCACTCCATCCCGCCCAACCTATGAGTCCATCTCCCGCGACGAAATGGAAGAGGTTGAGGATTAGAGGGGAATTGGGAGTAGGAAGTAGGGAGTGGGTTTGGTCAAAGCGTTGCATTAATGAATTTGATCTCGTTCTCATTCCTGGCTCCTTCTCTCGGTTTCTAAGGCTATAAAAACTGCTAAGAAGAGGAAATAGTAGCGATGCCAAAGCTAGAACAGCGGTTTGACTACGTTAAGATTGGTCTGGCATCTCCCGATCGGATTCGCCAATGGGGGGAACGAACTCTGCCAAACGGCATGGTTGTGGGAGAAGTAACCAAGCCAGAAACGATCAACTACCGGACGCTGAAGCCGGAAATGGATGGCTTATTTTGCGAACGGATTTTTGGCCCAGCAAAGGACTGGGAATGCCACTGTGGTAAATACAAGCGGGTACGGCACCGGGGGATTGTTTGCGAGCGTTGTGGCGTAGAAGTCACGGAGTCCCGCGTTCGTCGTCACCGGATGGGCTATATCAAGTTGGCGGCTCCAGTAGCGCACGTCTGGTATCTCAAAGGGATTCCCAGCTACATGTCCATCTTGCTGGATATGCCCCTGCGAGACGTGGAGCAAATTGTTTACTTCAATTCCTACGTTGTTCTCAATCCTGGGAATGCAGAAAACCTCAGCTATAAGCAACTGCTGACAGAAGATCAGTGGATTGAAATTGAAGACCAACTTTACAGTGAAGATTCCCAACTGATTGGGGTTGAGGTGGGCATTGGGGCCGAGGCTCTGCAACGACTTCTACAAGATCTCGATCTAGAAAAAGAAGCCGAAGGACTGCGGGAAGAGATTGCCAACTCAAAGGGGCAAAAGCGCGCCAAGCTGATCAAACGCCTCCGCGTGATTGACAACTTTATTGCTACCCGATCGCTCCCAGAGTGGATGATTTTAGAAGTCATCCCGGTGATTCCACCAGATTTACGCCCAATGGTGCAGCTAGACGGTGGACGCTTTGCCACCTCTGACTTGAACGATCTGTACCGACGGGTCATCAACCGTAACAACCGCCTCGCCCGCCTTC
>PVWD01000221.1 GCA_003003615.1 filamentous cyanobacterium CCP2
ATATGAAGCTTTGAGAGAGGAGATTGGCTTTGTTTCTCCTAATTCGTTTCGCGTTCGCTTCTTTTCAAAAAGGCTGTATTTGTATAAGGATTTTCATACATTCCTCTATACAGATGCAGTTTTTCTTTTCGCTCAAATCTCTAAATTTGTATCCCCTCTTCAATACTATTCTGCTCTCTATGAGGCTGTTGATCGGGTGCATTGGGTTGCAGGAATTAAGTCACCGCTAGAATAAGTTGTGCCAAAATTTGTTGCCAAACGTGAAACTTGATACAACGCAGAAGGTAAATCATTTTCCTGAAGTGAACGAAATGGATGCACAAAGACTGAAACGAGCGTACTATCTGTGATCGTCAGGCAATTTTATTCCTTAACTTCACAAAGTCGCTAAGATTGCCTCTATCTTAAGGTGGAGACAAACAAGAGGCTTCCTTCCCCTTCCGATAGACGCTATCACAACCAATTTCTAAGACACTAGTAGATGATTTTACTAAGCTGAAAGATCTGCCTAACTATCTTATTAATTGTCGCTGAAACCGTTTTATTAAAGTTTATGCCACTACTCCATGCCTGATCCTGTTTAGGGAAATGGTTGGTTAATCGGCTTGCCCGATTTTGGTAATTTGCATATTCATTTCAGTGTGCGATCGTTTTCTGAAAGCTAGCTTCATACGTCTAGAAATTTAGTCATTTTAGGATCTTTTGCGTCATTACTTCATCCCATCACTTATATGTCACAGCCGAATTCACCTCAAGATGCCCTAAAGCGTCCTGTTAAACGGGTCGCTTCTCACCCCTGGGTTGAACCGTTAGCTCGGTTTGGCTACGCTGCAAAAGGTTTGGTTTATTTCATTATTGGTCTGTTGGCGGCTCAGGCTGCTGCGGGGCCGGGTGGAAGAACGACCGATACAGAGGGTGCTTTACAGACCATCATGACCCAGCCGTTTGGTCAAGTTCTCTTGGGCATTGTTGCGATCGGCTTAGTTGGCTATGCCCTCTGGCGGTTTGTGCAGGCTTTGCTTGATCCGCTCCATTCCCATGAAGAAACTGATGCTAAGCGCATTGTGCAGCGACTCGGTTATGCTTTCAGCGGCTTGGCCTATGGAGGATTAGCCATCACGGCTGTCAAACTGATTGCGGGTGCGGCCAGTGCGGCCAGTGGCAATGGTGATACCAGCAACGCCCCTCAGGACTGGACAGCCCTTCTAATGGATCAACCCTTCGGTCGGTGGCTGGTGGGTCTAGGTGGCTTACTGACGATCGGACTTGGACTGTCCTACCTTTACCAGGCGTATAAGCTAAAGTTCCGAGACGAATTTAAGCTCAATGAGATGACGACTACAGAAAGACGATGGACAACCCGTTTAGGACGCTTCGGGATTGCAGCGCGAGGAGTCGTGTTTGGTGTAATTGGAATCTTTCTGATAGTGGCGGCATGGAAATTTGACCCCAGTGAAGCGATCGGCTTAGGGGGTGCTCTCCAAGCATTGTCAGAACAACCTTTTGGCCCCTGGTTACTAGGAGCCGTTGCCTTTGGGTTAATTGCCTACGGGATTTACTCTGGTTTAGAGGCTCGCTATCGACGCATTGAGCCTTCTTAAATTCATCTATTCACCGCAGATTTACACCAATTGTCCTGTGGGGTGGGCATCTTGCCGCCCGGTCAAAGGTTAGGGCAGTCTCAGGTGATGGAAACCCAAAACGGGTCAGGTCAACAACTTTAAACTGTCCTAACGTGCTTACGTAGGTCTACGATTCCCAGACCGTCTTTTTGACCGCACCGAATGTTTGCGTTTCATTCTCCCTATGCTTACCCCTCCCAGTCCCATTAAACCGATCGCCGCAAAGGGAGATTTTTTGGCGGCTGTGGTGGATTCATAGCGAGAACGATGAGTTGCCGTTTCCGATTGGCGATTGGAATGGATATGTAGCAGTGAACTGGTAAACGATACTGCACTCGCAAGGATGAGGATTCCCAAAACTGCCGGATTTCTAGATGAACTCTTTGCTTGATGGATGGTGAATGACGAATAGATGAAATATACACCGATCGCTACATTGAGCAGCAGCAAAAATCCGAGAAAGGCAGGGGCGTTGGCAAATGTATAGATTGGGCCCTCGGCTGAAGAGAACTCCTCAAAGGTTGAAAATGGACTACTCATGGTTGCTCCTCCCTATTCCATTGCAAGTTCAGTTGAATTGATGGCGGCTGTTCCAGTGGTTTCTACGCCCGTCACATTCGCCACATAGGACGGCGTGACATATTCGGGATATCCCTCAACCCCCATATCCGACAAGTCTAATCCGGCAATTTCTTCCTCAGGGGACACCCGCAGTAAATTAAACTTTTTCAACAGCCAGCTTGTTCCGTAACCCGGAATAAAGCCGAGAATCACGACACAAATTAAAGCTCCCACAATCTGCCCGATCGGATTAATATCAGGAATCCCTTCACCCTGCGGAAAGCCGATCGCCACAAAGCCCACAACCAATGCACCGAAGAATCCACAGAAGCCATGCACTGCCACCGCCCCTACTGCATCATCAATGCCTTTTTTCTCAATGAATACGGCTACTTTTGGCATTAAAAATGCACCGATAAAAGCCAGCAAAATTACGATCGACGGATGATATAAATCCATTGCTCCGGCGGCACTGATAATGCCAGCTAGACCACCAGAGATCGTAAAAAACGGATCACTTTTAGATGAAATGTAGGCACCAATTAACCCAGCCGCGAGAGCCAACGTAGTATTAACTCCGATCGATGCCAGGGTCATGGGCGTACCGTAGATCGTGGTTTCTCCCTCGAATCCGGGTAGGAAAATCACACAGGCGGCAAGGAAAGCGTAGAACCCAACAAAAATCATCAGCAAGCCCACCATTGTCAGGGGCAAATTGTGGGGCAAAATCGGGCGCGGATTGCCATTGGCATCGTACTTCCCGATTCTGGGCCCCAGATTCAGCAGCACGCCCAAGGTAAAGAAACCTGAAATGCCATGTACAATGCCCGAACAGCCAAAGTCATGGTAGCCCAGTGCTGTGAACATCCAACCGAACGGACTCCAGCCCCAAGCGGCTCCCACCAGCCACAGGAATGATCCTAAGACGATCGACAAAACTAAGTAGCCGCCAACTTTGACCCGCTCAATCAATGCCCCGGACAAGATAGAAGCCGTTGTCATGGCAAACAGGGCAAAGGCAAAGAAGAAGACTCCCGTCAGATGATCGGCTGTATTCGGGCCAAGGGCAGACGACCAGGGATAGGCCGCCTCCACGAGTGCCATTGCTTCGCCGATCGTTTCGCTCTGTCCTGGATCTGTCCAGGGGCCCAAAATGCCGCCTGCAATGGGGAAGAAAGGAAAAGCGTTGTAAACCCACCAGCCAAAAAAGAAGAAAGTAATGCCGACGCTTGCCAGAGTCAACAGGTTTTTTACCATTGTGGCAAGGACATTTTTCGTGCGGGAAGCTCCCCCTTCATAGGCTAAAAAACCAACGTGGATGAGCAACATGAAAACGGAAGCCCAATAGTAATAGACCTCCGATGTAAACGTTCCTAAAAATTCTTGTGCTTCAGGAGACATAACGTTTCAGTTCATCGAGAGTGTTCACTAGAATCAAGTCCGTAAGCCAAAATAAACTCATCAATTAAATTTGCTAAGTAAACTCGCAAGTTTAATCTATCCCTCCTCCGAATCCATGCATGGATATCTCCGGCAAACAGGGCTTGCTAGATTCGTAAAATAAAGAATCCAATGCTTCCGACGATCGAAACTCCGATCGCAGCATTCATTCACAAGAAACAAATCATGGAGCAAATATTAAGAGCAACTTGTTATAACAAATGGTATTCAAAATCACTATCTGAAAGTTTCAGGCGGTTTATGGTGCAAATTTAGATGAAGGTTGGGACATAGAACCCTTTGGAGAAGACGAGCTTATGACTGCCGTGAAATCTTGGAATGGTGAGGAATATTCTGGGCTGGGGTATGACTTTGACCCACAGTGGTTACTGTCACCAGAACAGCAAATTTTACAGGCAAAACTGATCGATTTATGTGCAACAGTTTTACGTCCCAATGCCATTGAATCCGATCGCGGTTTAATCTACCCTCGCCAAAACTTTGAAGCACTGGCATCATTGGGTTTATTGGGGCTATTTGTGCCCAAGGAATGGGGTGGACTGGGCGAAAACCACGTCTGTGCGGCAATGGTGGTGGAGACGATCGCCCGGTATGGCTGTCCCAGTACGGCCATGTGCTACACCATGCATCTAGGGGCAACGGCGGCCGCTCTGTTTCGGGCCCACGATAACCCTGAATTGCAGCAACTCCTCCAGCGATTAGATCAGGATGTTTTGATTGGCACCCTGTCCTATTCTGACCCAGAAACTGGCTCACACTTCTGGTATCCGGTCTCCTCTAAAGCCGATCGCTGTGCAGACGGCTGGATGGTTAGCAAAAAGGCATCCTGGACAACCTCTGCCGGATTTGCCGATTGGTACATCGTCCAGACTACCAGCCCCGATTTTGATGGCAATTACTCGGATTTGTCCTGCTTCCTGATCTACGGTGACGAGGTGAAGGCAGAACCGCATAAGTGGGATGCCCTGGGGCTGCGCGGCAACCAGTCCGGTACGCTACAGGTGGATGGGGTGACGGTTCCCTTTGAGCGCATGGTCGGACCCAAAGGGGATGGCACTGCATCGAATGATGAAATTGTCGATCCGTTTTTCCTGCTCTGTTCTTCCGCCTGCTGGAATGGCATTGCGATGGGGGCGATCGACATTGCCAAACGTCATGTGACGCGGAAAAAGCATGTGGATGTGGGAATGCGGGTGGCGGACTATCCAACCATTCAGGATTATTTCGGCGAAGCAATTATTGACACCAACGCCTGCCGCTCTTTTACCTTCACAATGGGCAAACTAATGGACGACCTGACCCAGCAGTGCGATTGGTCGTTGCATGAAGATTTAACCGCTTTGCCTCGTTCTACCTATTTGCCCTGGTATTGGCAAATCAAGTTTGCCGCCGCCAAAAATGTGGCTCATGTTTGCGACAAGATGCTCCATGCCTGCGGGGGTTCGGGCTTCAAAAAAGATATGGAAATTGAGCGATATTTGCGTGATGGTAAGGCAGGCTGGGTCATGGGGCCAACCAACGAAGTGTTGCGGCAATTTGTTGGAAAGCTGGCCCTCTTGGGCTTTGAGTCATTGGACTATTGGAACCAGACAGTGAACGATCGCGTTTTGCACAATGAAGTGAAAAAGCTGGATGCGGAAGGCAAGCGCAAACTGGCGGCAATGCTGTTGGATCAGGCGGCAGCAGAGGATGAAAAAGGAATGGTGCAGCCTTTAAGCGTGGTTTAGAAGATTGGTTTCACTGAATCAAGATTTCAGCCCAACATCTGATGGAAGTTAAAAATTAAATTAGGCCATGCGATCGGCGATCGTCCCACTGGCAGCAAGATGCCTGCGCTACGGATTACCCGAACATTTGCTTAATTTCCATCAATGGGTTGAAATTCCTACCCGATCTAGAATTCAGTTTGTTTCAACGGACTTCAGCTTTTAGCCCCGAATTGATTCGAGGGTGGGCTGGAAAAGTGAAAAATATAATCGAATAAACTTCTCAAGTGCAATCGTGAATCTATCTCCTCCCATTCCGAAAAGCGTTCCTTCTAGCTATACCGACCTTCCACCCCCATTGGGTAAAGTGGTGGCAGAGTATCGCATTTCTCCAGGAACGGCGATCGTTTATCTTGTTCAGGCGGGACAATATATTCAGATCATTGATGTAGAAGGATCACAATGTTCTGATTTTCTGGCGTTTGTTGAATCGGACTACTCAGAAGAAATTGATGGAACCGTAACGCGAACGCTGAATGGATTGGCAATGCCGCAGACTGGACTTCTGGGAAAATATTTTTCTCAGAATATGAAACCGTTGCTGGAAGTGATGCAAGATACCTGCGGACGGCATGATAGTTTTCTCTTAGCCTGCACTGCTAAATATTATGAAGATGCAGGCTATCCGGGGCATCCAAGCTGTAGCGAAAATTTTAATCGAGTTTTGCAGCCCTATGGTATTCAACGGCGATCGGGTTGGGCGGCAATTAATTTCTTCTTTAATACCGAAGTGGATTGTACAGGGGCGATCGTGTCTGGGGAAGCCTGGTCACGTCCCGGAGATTATGTGCTACTTCGTGCCAGCCAGGATTTGCTCTGCGCCAGTTCTGCCTGCCCCGATGAAATTGACCCGGTTAACGGCTGGAACCCGACACCGATTCATGTCCGCATTTACGATGCTGCTGAATCCTTTCCTAAGGCGATCGGACGACGCGCCACTGCTGAAAGCCCGGTTCGCCTGACGCGATCAAGCGGCTTCACTGCCCGAATTCAAACTTTAACCGATGATTTGACTGAATATAACGGCTTCTGGGTTCCTAATCGCTTTGCTCATCATGGCATCCAGGATGAGTATTGGGCACTGCGAGAGCGGGCTGCCCTGATGGATTTGTCTGCCCTCCGCAAGTTTGATGTTACGGGAACTGATGCGTTTAATTTGTTGCAAACTGCGTTCTCACGGGATGTTTCTAAACTGGCGATCGGACAGTCTGCTTATGGCTGTTTGCTGAATCTGCACGGCGGTATCATTGATGATGGCATTGTTTTCCGGTTAACAGAGCAAGATTATCGTTATGTAGGTAATTTCGATAGTGATGAAGTCTGGCTGAATCGAATCGCACAACAGTTCAGCTTTCAGGTAAAGATTCAATCGATCAGCCATCTGCTTCACAATCTCGCACTCCAGGGCCCCCGATCGCGAGACATCCTCCGCCCCTTGGTGATACTCGATCCGGGCTATGCTGCCAACACTCTGGATGACCTCGCCTATTTCCGGTTTGCCACAGGTACGATCGCCGGAATCCCTGCCCTCATTTCCCGTACAGGCTATACCGGAGAACTGGGCTACGAATTGTTTGTCCATCCCGATCGCGGTGCTGAATTATGGGATGTGCTGATGCAGGCAGGAGCACCATTTGGATTATTGCCAATGGGAATGCTGGCCCTTGATCGCGCCCGGATTGAAGCTGGATTGTTGGCAGCCGGACGGGAATTTGATGATTTGACTTCCCCCTATCAGGCGGGCATTGGTTGGGCGGTTGCCCTAAAGAAGCCTAGTTTCATCGGCAAGGCAGCTTTAGAACAAATTAAGCCCCATCCCCCTAGAGTGGCAGTTGGGTTGGTGCTGGAGGGGAACGAAGTGGCGAGTCATGGGCAGTGTGTTCATCCTGTAGGAGAAAACTGGCGGGTTGGAACGATTACCAGTGCTACTTTCTCACCGATTCTTAATCGCAGCATTGCCCTCGCCCAAATTGTCCCCGAATACAGCGCAGCAGGAACATTACTGGAGATCGGATTCATGGACGGCATGAAACGCCGCACACGGGCGATCGTCGGTTTTCTCGCTGCTTATGATCCAACGAAAAGTCGGGTTAAAGCATGATTTCTTTTCTGAACTTAACGCAGCATCAACTCTGGGATATTGGCGGTATTGATGGCTTGCAGGTTGCCCAGTCGCTGTTTTGGGAATCTGTACATCGTCTTGCCCCGTTTCAATCCTTAGAAACGACGTTGGAGGGTTTACCCTGTTCAGTTTTGCGCCTGTGTGAAGGGAACTTTCGTATTGCTTGGAATCACCATGAACAAATCCTCAAACAAAAACTTCAGTTGGCACAATTAGACCAATGCGTTTGGGTAAAACAGTTTTCCTGGCTCAGTTCGATCGCCCTACCCGATGCGATCGGCATGTCCTATTTGCTAAATTTGGCAACTCCCAAACCACCCCACCGTCTGACCGGACTTCCCCTCCACTGCGCGGCTCCTGCCCGAATTGATGGCATCTCTGTTTTAATTTGGCGACATTTGATTGCCCAGCAACCTGCGATCGAACTTCACCTTGCAACCCATCAGATCGATATGATGGTGGACAGGCTCAAGCATCAAACCTGATATGCATCTTCCCCTCCATCTATTTGTATCTGAACGACTACGAGAGCAAATCATCAATGGGCAGCTTCAGCCCAGTGAACAGTTGCCAAGTGAGCATCAACTCATGGCAGCATTTGGTGTGAGTCGCATTACAGTCCGCCGTGCAATCACCAATTTGGTTAATCAAGGGCTAGTTGTTGTGCAACAGGGAAAGGGTGCATTTGTCAAAGAACAGCGTAAAGTAATTCATTCTTTGTCTAACCCGTTAATCTTCTACGAAGAAGATATGGCACGACAAGGCGTGACAAGTGCAATTCAAACATTGGTCTTTGAGCCAGTCATACCACCTCCAGAAGTTCGATCGGCTCTAAATTTAGAATCTACTCGCTCCAAGGTATATTTACAGAAAAAACTATTGCTATTAAATGGAGATCCAGTGGGTGTAGATATTACTTATATCCTTCCTAATCTGGGTAAAAATTATGCTAAAGAATTGCAAACTCAAATGACGTTTCCCGTTCTTGAAAAAAATGGAATTACAATCGATCGGATTGAAGCCACGCTGGAATGTACCCATGCTGATCATGAAATTAGCCAGTATTTAACCGTTCCGTTAGGCAGTCCGCTTTTAGTCTATTGTCATACAGCTTATACGGTTGGCAATCAGCCCATTTTGCATGGAAAGGCAGTTTCAAGGGGCGATCGGCTGTGTTACTCGGTCGTACTCCATCGAAATTCAAATCGCGGTGTGGATAACCACCTGTAGCAAGATGTTTTCAAAAAATAATGCATTGGGAATGAAAAATAGCAATGATGGCGGCTCTTGCCCCTCTACTCCTCGCTTGACTTCTCATGAATAAACCAAGATTATTGAAATCTATTCTCATTAAATATCAAATCGAATCTCCCATTTCCCATGAGCCTCGACCTGACTGCCCAAGACGTTGAAAAAATCTGGATGGAAGCAGAGCAACGTTGTCCCCCTGCCACCTCGATCGACTGGAGACGATTCGTCCGATGCCTTCGCAACTGGGCAAGGGGCATAACCGTGAGATGGAGCTATGCCCAGGTTTAGAGCTATCTATCTTTAACGAAACCTATCACGAAGACTTTACGTATCGGGGCAGAGAGCATCCTCATCCGGTGCAATTTATGGTGCATCTGTCAGGGGTGGTAGATAGCGGCAGTTTCCTCTATCAGGATGCCACCCAGAGCTACATGGGCGGCAGCGGCATTCAACCCGCCGTGACTAACTTTCATTCAGCCAATCAGCCCGAAGTTGGCGTTAATATTCACCTTGAGCCGCACCTGTTTAGTCAATTATTTGCTACGCCGGATGGGAAATTGCCCTCTGAGTTGCGCCCTTTGATGCGAGGAAATGATTTACAGTGCGTCTTTTCGCCCAGGGTGACAGGAGCCATGCGATCGGTGGTGCAGCAAATCATCCATTGTCCATTTTTGGGAATCACCAAGCGGATGTATTTGCAGGGCAAGGTGTTTGAACTGATGGCACTGCAACTGGATAGGATGCTGAGCATGAAGCAACCCCATCGTCTGATTCCCTCAAGGCAGACACGATCGCCCGGATTCACTACGCTGCCGAGATTTTGCGGTCGCGCTTAGAATCTCCCCCTTCACAACCCGAACTAGCGCAGTTAGTCGGAGTGAGCGATCGCACCCTCAGAAGCGGCTTTCAGGCACTTTTTCATACCACTATATTGGGCTATGTCACCGAGTAGCGGTTGCTTTGGGCAGAGCAGTTGTTGCGCCAGGGCTTTACCGTTGTGGACGTGGTGCATCGCTGCGGTTACAGCAACCAGGGACATTTTGCCGCTGTGTTCAAACGCAAATTTGGCATCACACCCAAACAGTGTGCAATGGGCAAGAAATTGGCATATCCCTAAGTTTGCTAGGATCAGAGCGTGTTTTTACGGCTCTAATGGGGCGATCGCGGAGGCTGGCAACGATGACACAAACGGCGAGTACGTCCTCCAAGTTCATGACGATGGAGGACTATTTGAATTATGACGATGGCACCGACACGCGCTACGAGTTGGTGGATGGAGAATTAGTGGAAATGCCAGTAGAGAGCCAGGTCAATCTCAGCATTGTCAAATATTTGCTCTTTGAATTCGCCAAGCATTTACCGATTGCGCTGTTGGCAACCATGACCGAGGTAGAAGTCTCTGGCAAACGAGCCAAGAGCCGAGTCCCTGACCTGATGATTCATTCCGAGGAATCCCACACTGCATTGTCTGGGGGCAAGCGTGCGATCCTGTTGCGAGATATGCCACCTCCGGCTCTAGTGATTGAAGTTGTGTCTCCTGGGCAAGGAAATCGCGATCATGACTATCGCTTCAAACGCACAGAGTATGCAGCCTGTGGCATTGCAGAATATTGGATCATTGACCCGGAAGTGCAGCAAGTGACGGTGTGCCTGTGTGTGAATGGGCAGTATGAAGATACGGTTTATCAGGGAGACACACCCATTGCTTCAACAGTGATTCCTGATTTTGCCCTCAGTGCGGCTCAGATTTTGGCATTTGGACAAAATTAGTTCAAAAAATTTGTCCGGTTTCGGATCAAAGTCCGGATTTGAGTAGACGCAGATCGCGCAATTTCCTTACACTGCCTTGCATTGCAATCAAGAAAGATTGGCAATAGAAAATTTTTCTGGTATGAGGGCTTGAGATGCGCGGGTTAACAGTTTCAGTGGTTGCGGTTTCGGTGCGATCGGCGTTTGTGATGCTGCTGGCGGGTATGGCGAGTTTGTTGATGCTGCCTGTGCAGGCGCAGGAACTTGGGAGTGGAGGTGAGTGGGTGAGTGGGAGTGTGGGTGAGTCTACTTTACCTGCTGATTTATCCCTACCTACCCATCTCCCCATCTACCTGCCTACCCATCTGCTCCTCAACCTGCTACCACCGTTGAAGGTTGGATCGCCCAAATTGAAGCGTCACTGGTGCAAATTACTGAAGTCCGAGTTGAAACAACCGAAACCAGATTATACCAATTCCTTAAAGACCGGCTACAGATAATGCCTCAAGAATGGAGGCTCTACCGACGATTGAACGAATCACTGC
>PVWD01000222.1 GCA_003003615.1 filamentous cyanobacterium CCP2
CCAAGATGCCTTCGGTTTATTCGGTTTAAACGAGTTTTGAGCGTAAAGGGCGAGTTCCCCAGAATTCTATTGTTCTATTCCGAGGGGGGATTGAGATAGACTTCCATCCCATAAACCTGAGGCTGCAGCACCTTCAAGTTGGGGTCGTCCGAAGCAAAGATGGCATCTCCCAGGAGAGCTTCATAGGCATCGGGATGATCGGCGATCGCTGTTGAATCCGGTCGCATTCGCAAATACAAATCTCCCTGGTATTCGTGGAGCTGACTCCCCTCCAGCACCAGGGTACCTTCATAATCCCAGCCAAATCCATAGAGCTGAAACGATCCCAACACCTGGCTGAGCTGCTCCAGGGAAGCCCCTACTCCCAGCCCTTCAGGGGTTTTCCACGCCGGACCAAAATCCAAACCCATCAGCGGTTGTGTCCGAGCTTCATCCTGCCAGATGATAGAGAACTGGCGGCCCCCCTCCAGATTGACAACGGTGCCGGGTTCAGTAAAGCCTTCCCCCACCCCAACCCGCCCCTACCGGAACCCACTCCACAAACCACGCGATCGATCTCCTTTACCATCCGCAAGCCCCAAGCGGTGATGAAAGAAAGAATGAGAGAACAGACGAATCAGCGGGAATCTTAGGGATCGGGAGTTAAGACTGGTGTGCATTGCCACCCTACTCCCCACTCCCTACTCCCTACTCCCTTTCCCATGAAAACAGCACTCATTTGCGGCATTTCTGGACAAGATGGTGCATATTTGGCTCAGTTATTACTCAGCAAGGGCTACACCGTCTTTGGCAGTTCGCGGGATGCTCAAATTTCCACCTTCCGTAATTTAGTGCGGCTGGGTATCCGCGATCGGGTCAAGACTTGCTCAATGGCACTGAACGACTTTCGCAGTGTGTTGCAGGTGATGAGCAAAGTCCAGCCGGATGAAATCTACAACCTGGCAGGGCAAACCTCCGTGGGGCTTTCCTTTGAGCTACCTGTGGAAACGATGGAAAGCATCACCTTGGGAACCTTGAATTTGCTGGAGGCGATTCGGTTTATTGGTAGACCAATCAGGCTGTATAACGCTAGCTCCAGTGAATGTTTTGGTGATACGGGTGAGCTTCCGGCAGATGAAACCACGCCCTTTCGTCCCCGCAGCCCTTACGCTGTCGCTAAGTCAGCCGCCTTCTGGCAGGTGGCAAACTACCGGGAAGCATACAATTTATTTGCCTGCTCTGGCATTTTGTTTAACCATGAATCCCCTCTGCGTCCCAGACGCTTTGTGACCCAAAAAATCGTCGCTGCGGCTCTGGACATTGCCGATGGGCGATCGGATAAGCTGCATCTGGGGGATATTTCCATCCAGCGCGATTGGGGTTGGTCGCCGGAGTATGTGGAAGCCATGTACCTGATGCTGCAACAAGACCAGCCCGATGATTATGTGATTGCCACAGGTGCCACCCACAAGCTAGAAGAGTTTGTGGCGGAAGTGTTTAGCTATTTGGGGCTGGACTGGCAAAAGTATGTAGAAGTCGATCGCACCTTGCTGCGTCCAACAGATATTGCTGTGAGCCGGGGAAATGCGGCAAAGGCGAAGGAAAAACTGGGATGGCAAGCCAAGTACACCATGAAGGACGTGGCATACATGATGGTGGATGCAATGTGAGGAAAGGCAGACAGAGGCTAACCCAATCCGCATTAACTTTTAGCCAATGGCGGCAAATACAACATCATCGTTACGGTTCACCCCAACCCTCTCAAAACGTGAAGTTTTTACACTGGAAACGTTGAGGGAATTGTTAGACCGTCCAATTCAGTGTTCGGTAAACCCGCCTTCATCGAATTGGCGATGGCACACAGTATATAAATAGTGCCGCATCCCTGCTGCACAAGTCAGCCCTGTCTTAGGCTACTGTGCCAGTTTGCGAGAATTCAGGGCAGTTGAGAGTGACCCATCTACAACCGAGGGATACAAGCCCCCAGATGAATTTCTCAGTTAGGAGTTAGAAGTACCAGAACCGGAGTATTTGTTTTATGGCAAAAGTTGTTGGAATAGACCTAGGAACAACCAACTCGTGCGTCGCTGTTATGGAGGGGGGGAAACCCACTGTTATTGCAAATGCAGAAGGGTTTCGGACGACTCCCTCGGTCGTAGCATTTTCAAAAAACGGCGATCGGTTGGTTGGACAAATTGCTAAGCGTCAGGCCGTGATGAACCCAGAAAACACCTTTTATTCGGTGAAGCGGTTCATTGGTCGTCGTTACGACGAAGTCACCAATGAGTTAACCGAGGTTTCTTACAAAGTCCTCAATGTTAACGGCAACGTCAAGTTAGACTCTCCCGCTAAGAAAGAGCAGTTTGCTCCAGAGCAGATTTCCGCCGAGGTACTGCGGAAGCTGAAGGAA
The DNA here is from genome assembly GCA_003003615.1 of filamentous cyanobacterium CCP2. Classification (GTDB taxonomy): domain Bacteria; phylum Cyanobacteriota; class Cyanobacteriia; order Elainellales; family Elainellaceae; genus Egbenema. The sequence continues at coordinate 2,390 of PVWD01000222.1, forward strand.
GATGCCAGTAAGTATCTGGGTGAAGATGTCACCCAAGCAGTCATTACCGTTCCTGCATATTTTAATGACTCTCAGCGTCAAGCCACGAAAGATGCTGGACGGATTGCAGGCTTGGAAGTGCTGCGAATCATCAACGAGCCAACCGCCGCATCGCTGGCCTACGGGTTAGACAAGAAGAGTAACGAAACCGTTTTGGTGTTTGACCTTGGAGGCGGTACGTTTGATGTTTCCATCTTAGAAGTGGGCGATGGTGTATTTGAGGTGCTAGCAACCTCTGGTGACACCCACCTTGGCGGTGACGACTTTGACAAGAAGATTGTAGATTTCTTGGCAGAGCGGTTCAAAGCATCTGAAGGCATCGACCTGCGTAAGGATAAGCAAGCCCTGCAACGCTTGACTGAGGCGGCTGAGAAAGCCAAGATTGAGCTTTCGAGCGTGACTCAAACTGAAATTAACCTGCCTTTCATTACCGCCACTCAGGATGGGCCAAAGCACCTTGATGAAACGCTGACCCGCGCTAAATTTGAAGAGCTTTGTTCTGACCTGATCGATCGCTGTCGGATTCCCGTTGAAAATGCGCTGCGGGATGCCAAGAAAGATAAAGGCGGCATTGATGAAGTGGTGTTGGTGGGTGGCTCTACCCGAATTCCAGCAATCCAGGAGTTGGTGAAGCGGGTTTTGGGTCGTGATCCAAACCAAACCGTGAACCCAGATGAAGTGGTGGCTGTCGGTGCTGCGATTCAGGCAGGGGTATTGTCAGGTGAAGTGAAGGATATCCTGCTGCTAGATGTGTCTCCATTGTCCTTGGGTGTTGAAACCCTGGGCGGTGTCATGACCAAGATCATTCCTCGCAACACGACGATTCCTACCAAAAAGTCTGAAACTTTCTCCACTGCTGCGGATGGTCAGAGCAATGTAGAAATCCACGTCCTGCAAGGCGAGCGGGAAATGGCTAATGATAACAAGAGCCTAGGAACCTTCCGCTTAGATGGAATTCCTCCTGCACCTCGTGGTGTACCTCAAATTGAAGTCACCTTCGACATTGATGCGAATGGTATCCTGAACGTTACTGCGAAGGATAAGGGAACAGGCAAAGCCCAGTCTATTAGCATCACGGGTGCCTCCACGCTGCCTCATGATGAAGTAGAGCGCATGGTCAACGAGGCTGAGCGCAATGCTGAATCTGATAAGGAACGTCGTGAGCGAATTGATCTCAAGAACCAGTCTGACTCTTTGGCCTATCAGGCAGAGAAGCAGATGAGCGAACTGGGAGACAAGGTATCTGCGGATGACAAAGCCAAGGTAGAAGGTTTGGTCAAGGATTTGCGGGAAGCTGTGCAGCAAGAAGATGCTGAGCGGATGAAGTCGGTAACGGCTGAGCTTCAACAAACCTTATACACGATCGGCAGCAGCATTTATCAAGGTGCTGAAGGAGCAACTCCTCCAGGTGCTGAAGATATGGGAGGTGGCACTCCGCCTTCTGACGGTGGCGATGATGTCATTGATGCAGAGTTCTCAGAAGATAAGTAGACGAACGGGTTCGGTGATGGTTAACAGGCAATCAGTCTTGATTTTCTATCCCCGATCGCCCTTTCCTGATTCACTTTGATGAAAATAGGCTAGGTATTGAGCATAAGGTTCAGCCTAGCCTTTTTTAATTTGCCACAGCTTTCCAGGGTGCGAAATGGGTTCTAGTTGCCAACCCCGTTGATCGATCGCCGTTTCCAAGGATTGTGAGGGGCGAAACAGCAATAAATTAGGCTGATCAGCAACTTCATCCAGGTTGGGTGATTTGCCTGCAAGAAATAGTTGAACCGTTCCATTGAGTTTGTAGCTGAGGGAAATTAAATCGCCTGTGTTGGTGAAATCACTGCCTGGGTCGCTGATTAGGATCGTTGGTTCCGTTGAAGCGATCGCATTAACCGCCTGGGCAACCTCAGCATTAAAGTAGCTGACGCTCTTACTCCACCAGGTTGTTGCCTGGGCACTGATTACACAGGAAATTAGACTGCTGGCTAACACCAACCCCAAGATGGATCGCCAAACCCATTTTCCACGCGTTAAGCCGATCGCAAACAGATAAGCAACCGCTAATTGCACCCCTGGAAAACTTGAGATCAAATACCGACTGGCAGCCGATCGTTGCCCACCTAAAACAACATCTGGAAGAGCCAATAACAGGAATGGCATCAGGATAGATGTAAGAATAAATAATCCAGTTAAGCGAGGTGTGCGTTGATGAACGAGATAGATTGCACAGCCAATTAGAAAAATGAACGGCAGCCGCAACAAGATAGCAAACAGATCGCTGAATGTAAAATTCAAATCAATAAACAATGCTGTGAAGCTCAATATCCACTGCTTAACCAGAAAAACGATACTGACAGAACCCTTTGTCCAACTGGTTGTTGCAGAAGCACGTTGGTAATTATCAAACAAAACAACGAACCAAGGAAAATACAGCACTAAGGACACCAACATTGCCATTAGAAAACGAATGGAAAATTGCCATCTTTTAACAAACGGCATGAAGGCTAGCGAGAAGGTTGGGGCTGAGGCGGGTTCGGTGCAGGAATCTCGTTGACGGAAAGAAACACTCATCAACAGAACGTATACTCCATGGCCGATCGCCGTTAGCCCAAAAAAGGGATGCGTGTACAGCCCGATCGCTCCACTAAGGGCATACCAACCCCAATTTTGAACAGTCGATCGGCGGATCGCTTTTAACAACAGCCAACTGCTGCCAATAACCACAACCGTTAGCAGGCTATATTGCCGCGCCGTTTGGGCAAACAGAATATCAAAAGGAGACAACGCCAGGAATGTGGTTGCCAGCAGAGCCATCAACGAAGAGTTAAACAGTTCTCGCCCTAAAGCGTACATGAGCGGTAAACTGAGCAAACTGAGTAAGGCGGGCAAACTCCGTGTAGCAGTCATGGAACCCCCAAACCAATGCATCCAACCTCTTGCCATTAAGAAGTAGAGCGGGGGATGCTGGGGGTCTTCCGTTGCTAAGGACGAAACGGTATCAGCAGCCGTACTGCCAGGTTTAATATGCTGAAACTTCAGGAGTTCAGGGGCAGCGAATCGCCGATTTTGAAACAGTTCACGATCGATTTCTTGACGGCTGAAGCCCGCCGCCCGGAAGGTAGTGTATACTTCATCGTGCCAGTAAACCTTGCCATCCAAATTGACAAAGCGAAAACAAATTCCCAAGCCGATTGCCAAAATCAGGCAGCCTTTTAGCCAAGTTGCATCCGTGGACTGCTTCATCCCAAAGTCCTCACAAGTAGGGTTGTAGAATCAGGCTCCCAAGCTCGTTAGCATAGGAAAGAGATAGAACACAGATTCAACGGGAACCGAAATGAGAGCCAAAATTGAAAACGAGGTGCTGTATTTGCACAAAGATGATGTGCCTCAGTATAAGAAAAAAGGGTCAGTCGTACGCAACAATTACTTTTGGACATTAAGATCGATCGCCGGTCGAGCAAATTTTGGGCAAGACTGGGAATATGAGGCAGAAGTTTGGCTAGCATTACGACGAGTGCTACTCTTTTTTACGGAATCTGGCTATTTAGGTCTAAGGGAAACAACCCTAGAATTTTCGCACGAGCAAGAAGTGATTCCGGATGTATTTCGGCTGATTGCCACTTGGGAAGATGAGAATGAAGCGATCGAGCAAAATGGATAGCTGTTGAGCCAAGTTTGCAATTTGGCATTTGTCGTTATTTGTCGTTATTTGTCGTTCCCCATCGCGTAACATTGCATAAAAAACAGGGACACCTACAAGAGGTATCCCAGATGATGCAATGATTTAACTTGTAACGATGAATTACATCAAATCCTGAAATGGTATTAGATCAAACCTACATTAAACCAAGCTGAGACAGGATGCCTTGACCCGTCAGGAACTCGGTAGCCAGACCAATTGCGAAGCCTAGCATTGCCAAACGACCATTCCAAGTCTCAGCGAACTGAGTGAAGCCGAACTTAGTCTCTTGGTTCTCCATGACTGAAACCTCGCTAAAATCAACCTTGTGTAATCAAATTTTACATAACTTCAAGGATTGTTGCAAGCCCCCCATCCGATCGAACAATCAGGATCGTTCGGTAAAAGGGATTGGGTTAACCCACATGAAACCTTCCCACAGAAGTTTCTAACTCATGGGCAAGGTCGATCGCCTGTTGCAGCGATGCCGCCACCCGACGAGATGCATTCGCGTTTTGCTCTGTCACCAGCGCGATTCCTTTGATGCGATTCGTCACAACCTGGGAGGTTTGGGTTTGCGAAACGGTTGCTTCAGTAATCGATCGAACTAGTGTATCAATGTGCTGGGACACCGTCAAAATTTCGCTCAGGTTCTTTTTGGCATCTTCGACTAAATGAGTTCCCTCCACCACCTTGAGGGTGCTGCGTTCCATTGCCGCCACAACCTCATTCGTTTCAAGCTGAATCGATCGAATCATATCTTCAATATCTCGTGTTGCGGTTGCCGACTGGGCCGCCAGTTTGCCAATTTCCTCCGCAACGGCTGCAAATCCTTGTCCTTCTTCACCTGCCCGCGCCGCTTCAATGCCTGCATTAATCGACAGCAGATTGGTTTGCAACGCAATTTGCTCAATCAGCGACACCACCTTAGAAATTTCCTGCGACGACTCACCCAAGCGTTTCACTTTTTTCGCCGTTTCACCAATCACATCCCGCAGGCTCAAAATATTTTGCACTGCCCGATCGACTGCTGCCTGGCCCATTTCAGACGTTTGCGAAGCCTGCCCTGCCACAATCGAAGCTTCCTGGGCACTGCTAGCCACCAGTTCGATCGAGTTCATGACCTGCTGAACAGACTTCAGGGTAAGGGTAATCTCTTGGGACTGAACTAGGGCCGTATCTGAAAGTTGGCGAATGGCTTCCCGGTTGTCGCTGATCGAACTGCTCACTTTCAGGGCCGAGCCTTTGACGTTATTAACAATTTGCCGCAAGCTTTCCACGATCGAGTTAAAAAAGTCTGCGACTGTACCAATTTCAGAACTTGTCACCTCTGCCCGCACCGTTAAATCACCATGGGCAGCCCCTTCCACATCATCAAGGAGCCGAATTAACTGATTTTGCAAGTTTTCTCGCTGTAGACGTTGTTCTTCGGCAATAATTTGGGCCTGCTCCACGGCTTGCTTACGTTGCTCTAAAAGATGGGCGCGATCGAGGGCCAAGCCAACCTGTGTGGCAGCCTGTGAGAAAAAAGCAATTTCCTGAGGTTCCCAGGTGCGCGGTTCAGAGCATTGATGGGCAATCAGCAATCCGAGCAGCCGATTCCCTTGATTGATCGGTGCAACTAAATTAGCCTTCACTGCAAAGGGTTCTAGCTGCCGGAGATGGCACTCGGTTAGTCCAGCCGCGTAAATGTTGGGAGTCGCTTGAACCCGCCCAGCCTGATACTTTTCCACATAGTCTTTGGCAAAGCACGGGTCGTAAATGGTTGCTCCTAACGCTTTGGGATAGCCAGCTTCAACCGATTCAGCAATAATCGTGCCTTTCCAGCTTTCATCAAACTGATAAATAATGACGCGATCGGCTTGCAAGGCTGAGCGAATTTTGGAGACGGGCAGCTTGGAAAAAACTAACTCTGCGGTGTCGGCCTGCGTCATCCCTAGGGTAATGTCTTTGAGAAACTGCGATCGTTTGGCTTCGTTTTCCCTGGCTTCCAGGAGAGACAGGCGATCCAGAATCGCTCCAAACTGAATGGCTAGCCGACTCAGAATATTGATTTCGGAGGGTTGCCAGGTGTGGGGTTGGGTGCAGTCGTGGGCAACGAGCAAGCCAAATAAGCGATCCTCATTCAGAATGGGAACCACCAAATTTGCTCGAATCTTTAGCCGTTCCATCAGTTCACGATGCTTGGGATGAAAACCCGCATTCAGCACATCTGAAGTTGCCACCACCCGATCGTTTTTGTAGCCTTCTAAAAGCTCCTGTGGAATACAGGGATCATCGATCGCATCATGAATTGCACGGGGCAAACCGGGTGAAACCGATTCATTGGCAATGTAGCCACTCCAATCAGACCTGAATCGGTAAACCACCACCCGATCGATCTGAAGAAGTTGGCGCACCTGCTCTAGTGCTTTATTGAATACCTTCTTAACATCGTGCCTGTCTACAATCCGAGTGCTGGTAATTTCAGTCAGCAAATTTGCATACTGCGTCGCGGTTTCCTGCTCGCTTTGCAACCGTTTTACTTGGCGCATCAAAACGTTCAGGGATTGCGTCACAGTATTGACATCCGTTGTGCCGGAAGACGATAGGGAAATCATCTCTAAGCTACCTGCGGCAACCTGTTCCGCAGCAATTGACAATTCCCGGAGCGGCTCAGACGTTCGACGAGATTGCACCCAGGACATCGCCACCGCAGCCACCCCCAGCGATAGTAATGCCAGAACCGAAAGAACTTGAAAATCTCTGGGTGATTCATTTTCCGTCGTTGATATAGCCAGCAAGTCCGATCGCTGGGCTAAATTGACACCGTGAATGCTGGCAGTCACAGATGGAGGGATAGTTTCTGTAAAGATTGGATGAACGGATTGAGAATGAGCAGAAGATATATCTGTGATTAAAGGCTGAAGGGCGATCGTTTCAGCCATTGGCATGGGAGTGATAAACGATTCTGTGATGTTTGGAAGCGTCGAATGAACTGAATCGGCAGAAAAGAATTGATCTGAATTAGGTGCGGGTTGCGGAAAGGATTCAGATGGTGAAAGATCTGCCCCTGTTAAGGGAAGTAGAACGGTAGGTAAAACCGATCGCAACAAGGGGCGATAAGGAGAAACAGAAGACTTGAACCAATCCTGATGATTTTTAGAACTCATACCTATGCCGATTACGAAAGCAGTAATGATTATGCGTGTCAAGTGAATACACGTTTGCAGACCGATCGTGCAGCCTTAGAGCCTTCTCCACAGAGGAGAGCGAGTCCTGTCACACCGCCTACTGCTTTGCCTGCGGTTGCCATTTCCGTTGTTACGTACAGCACACACGCTTCAAAATCTTCTTGTGAGTCGGCTTGCGCTTCAGGATGATCCTCTTTCCATGCTTGAGCGGCAAACTGCGCTAGTTTTTCAAATTCTTCACTAAGGTTGCAGGTCTGCCCGTTTACGTTTGATGATCGATCCAATTGATCGAGCTGATCTGGATTCATGGGTTTTGAGTGATTCAGTACCGTCCTTAATCCAAGCAATTACTGACAATCGCGTTTAAGCTGTCGCATTTAGGTCGCATTTAGACTGTCGTCTGCACCCTTTAAGGTTTGAAAAAATTCATTGAGCAATTCAATTCATTGTTGAAATAGGGCTTTACCTCTGCCGATCGTCCGACCGTGGTCAAACGACATAGGAACCGTTGAGGCAGCCAACCTAAGCATAAAGTCCGACAAGCTCGCAAGTTTTGATGAGGTGATGCACGATTTAGATTGAGTTTGCGGCTTTGTCAAGCAGAATATACTTGCTGTAACTTCAGTGTAAAGTTTGATTGTGCAAATCTGGTGGACTCAAATTTGCTTAAGGTGCAGAAGCAGGAATAGATGCAGGCAGGATCACTGTAAATATCGTACCGACTCCCGGTTCGCTCTCCACCAGAATTTGCCCTTGATGAACTTCCACACATTTTTTAACGGCTGCTAAACCAAGCCCTGTGCCCTTAATTCCTCCAACATTATTACAGCGATAAAACATATCGAAGATATGGGGCAAATTATCTGCTGGAATGCCAATCCCCCGATCGCGAACCTGAAACTGTGAACAGGTATCTTGGCAATCTAAACTCAGGTGAATTTCTCCACCATTGGGAGAATACCTGACTGCGTTTGAAAGTAGATTTGTCAGGATTTGCTGGAGCAAAATTGGATCAACTTCTGCCTCTGTCTGCTCACTTAAGCGAGTAATGGAAATTGAATGTTGTGCCAAGTTAGGTTGCAAGGTTTCCACAAGGTTGTAGCAAAACGCTTCTAGATCGGTGAGGACAGGATGACAGGGAATCATCTCCGAGTCGTTACTGCTCACCAGTAGAATTTTGTCTAACAGTTGCAACATATGCTCTACCGCCGCATCAATTTTGTTGAAATAGCGATTTTTTGTTTCTGCTGCAAGAATTTGCGTACCGTTGCAATGTTCTCGGATGAGGTTGGAAAATCCTTGAATACTGGTCAATGGCGTGCGGAAATCATGGGAGAGGATAGAAATAAATTCTGACTTGAGCCGACTTAGCTCTTTTTCTTGTTCTAAAGCTCTAAGGGCATTTATTTCTGAGGTCTGTAAGCCGCGTTTCATCTGTTGCAGCATTAGTTGATGCTGAACTCTCGCCAATACCTCTTCCACTTGAAAGGGTTTAGCAATATAGTCTGCCCCACCCACTTGAAACGCTTTCACTTTGTCGATCGCCCCATCAAATGCACTCAGAAAAATTACAGGAATATTGCAGGTTTGCTCATTTGCCTTCAGCGTTTCACAAATTTCGTAGCCATTTATTTGGGGCATGTTAATATCTAGCAAAATTAGGTCAGGCAGTTCAACCTGAATCGTTTTTAAGGCTGCTGCGCCTGTGATGGCAATCCGCACTTCATATCCCTCACGCCGCAACATGGCTGAGAGTAAGCGCAAATTGTTAGGAGT
>PVWD01000223.1 GCA_003003615.1 filamentous cyanobacterium CCP2
ATGTAGTCGTCTCTGGTGCCCCGTGCTTCGATCGCCTCTGCCAGCCGTTTGAGGGCGTGAACATAGGCAGCCGTTCGCATGGAACAACCCAGTTCTTTTGCAGTTACCCAGATGCGTTCGGTTTCTTCAATCATTTTCTCGCTCAGACGATGATTCACCTCTTCCAGGCTCCAATAAAACCCATTGCGGTTTTGTACCCATTCAAAGTAGCTGACAGTGACTCCTCCAGCGTTGACCAAAATATCTGGAAAGACCTGGATTCCTTTACTTTCCAGGATAGGGTCGGCAGTGGAGGTGATGGGGCCATTGGCGACTTCAAAGATGTATTGCGCTCGGATATGGTGAGCATTAATTTCGGTAATTTGATTTTCTAGGGCGGCAGGAATCAGAATATCAACGTCTAGTTCTAGGAGTTCTTCGTTGGTGATGGGGGTGTGATCCACCAGATTGCAGAGCGTACCTTTGCAGTAGACGGCTTGCACCTCACGAGTCGCTTCTTTAATTTGGCGGATGCTGGGAATGTCTAATCCTTTTTCCGCGTAAACACCGCCCTGGGAGTCGCTGACGGCAACCACTTTGTAACCGGCATGGAACAGCAACTCGGCAATGACGGCTCCAGCATTGCCAAACCCTTGTACTGCAACCGTCGTTTCAGCGGGGTATTGTCCTAACTTTGGCATAATCGCTTGGATGGTAAAGAAGGCTCCCATTGCGGTGGCGGTTTCTCGTCCCAAGCTGCCGCCCATTGTGATGGGTTTTCCGGTGACGATCGCCGGAGTAATTTGCCGACGAATAATATTGTATTGATCCATCATCCAACCCATGATCATGGAATTGGTATAGACATCGGGAGCCGGAATATCAGTATCAGGGCCAATAAAGTCGGCGATCGCATCGACATAGCCTCGGCTTAGCCGTTCCAACTCAAACTTAGATAGCTCTTTGGGGTTTACCGTAATCCCGCCCTTTGCCCCTCCAAAGGGAATACCTAACGCAGCACACTTAAACGTCATCCAAAAAGCGAGCGACTGCACCTCATCCAGGGTGACACTGGGATGAAACCGAATACCGCCCTTGGTGGGGCCGCGGCTGTCATCGTAACGAACGCGATAACCCTGAAAAACCCGCAATGAGCCATTGTCCATGCGTAGCGGAATGGAAACAGTAAGGCTGGCCTTGGGATACTTCAAGCGTTCAGCAGCATCGTCGTGAATGGAAACGTACCGCAGGGCCTTTTCCAGCCTGCGGTTGGCATCTAATAAAAGTGAACCCGACATGAATCCTGCTCCCTTAGTGATGTGGATTTTAGGTGTGGATTTGAAAGATTGAAGGTGGGGGGTGCGCCAAAGCAAACGTAGACCGGGCATCAAAATGGAGCTAATAAAGCGATCGCCCTAGTAGTGTATTTTTGATGCAGACAGGTCTAAGTGAAATCTCAAAAAGGACTGATCTCACGAGCCTACCCTGAAGTGAAGCATGGCTCTTTTGATCTGTCTTCTTCAATCTTTCCTTAAAATCTGTATCAAAAACTACAGTTTTACAAAATGTATTGATTGCGCCAATCCTTCTGCGGGTTCGCTACCATTGCCTAGCGAAAGGGTGGCTAAACTAAAAATTTTAAACTGCTGTTCAAAGCTGCTGTGATAGTGGAGTTTGGGAAATGGTTTCTTGCAGTTGGCGCGTTTGGATACTGGCGATGAGTTTGGGCAGCATTGTGCTTTGGGGGTTCGCGCAGTCTGCGGGAGCAACCCCGCTTTGTGGTTCATTGTTGGATGTGATAGGACAAGCTTCGCACCAACCGCAGTCCACTTCATTCGTTTCGCTGAACTATTTGGTATACCGGATACTCGTTCCAGCCGCTTATGCCATGTTGATTCTGTGGATTATTCTGCTGATTCAGGGAAAGGAGCGTTGAGGTTTACGCTGGGCGGATTGTAATGGGAGAATTGCCCTTAACTATGCGCTTTGTCGCAACGCTGGGTTTAGCCACTGAAGCAGAAATCATCCAGGGTGAGATGCCCATTAAAGGTGTAAAATGTGACCCGGTGAATGTTGGGTGCATGCAGGCTTAAACGGACATTGGGTAAATGCTTGGTGTGGGTGGACAGGTTTGCCCCCGGACTTTCAATTTTAGCCAGCGGGGTATTGTTGCTGTCAAAAGCGGTGAGTACGGTTCGACGAGAACTGGTGACAAAACCGCTCACAAACTGAACCGGGCGTAGAAATGTGGCTTCGAGCCAGCCGTCCTTAGGGGCACCCATAATTACCATCATCCCAGAATAGGCGGGATAGGCGGTGTTAGATGGGCGAAGGGCGATCGCGTTGGCAAACTCCACGCCCCACTGGTGAAACTGACGATTGACCACTTCAAAACACTGTAAATCTTCCCAGTCCAGCCGGACACAGGTTGACAGTTGAGTTGCTAACTCCCCTCTAGCAACATCCAAACCTTGTATCGGTAATGGGGAGGGAGATACCTCTGCAAATTCTCTCCAGGCTTCACGTCGATCGCTGTGTTGATTGAAATTTGAAGCTTGGTGAGTCGGAGTTTGTAGTGACTCTGCCATAGATAGATGATGCACTTTCCTTGATGGTTAAACGGTTACTCTGAAGCAGTTTGAAAACTGCCTATCACCCCTCACTATCCATTTGAGCCAAGTCAACAACTTGTACAATCAGTTGTGACACTGCACACTAGCGGCACAAGATTTTACCGCCTCTCTTGGCTTCAAATCAACTCGTCCCTTACCTGGCGATGGCGTAACTGTTTAGAGTCATACCGAACAGGGCTAAAGGTTTTGTGTGCAATGCAATGACCAAGCCGTGCTGAAGGAATGCCTTAGACTGGACTGTTTCCAAGAACCGTAAACAAATGAATGAGAGCGCGTACAGGCGATCGCAATTATATAGTAGTAGAAAAGCCCAGTTTTTTCTGTTGCGGTATCAAGGAGTGAAACAGCACATCCCTTACGCATTCAGTTTGACCCAGCTTTTAGCTTGATTGAGGTAGGGTATTTTCCCAGCCAAACTAATACGTAAGAGGTCTACAAATTCTTAGTAGATGCACAAAAGATGTATATTAATATCGCACATCTTTACCCGGATGGATCGCCAAGTAATCTATCATTTAGAACAGCAAATAATTAGGTTCTAAAAGATCTAATTGTGAACAGTTAAGCTCTAAATGATTCCGAAAACGGAATAGATTGGCGGTGGTGTAATCCACAACGATGTAATTTCGCGATAACGGATCTCCTCACAGCAGTAAGGTCTCACAACAATGCACCCAATCTGATTAGAGCCTTACTACTCGAACAACTTTGTTAAGATGCACCTGAAACGCAAATAAGGATGCTACTCTCGAAGACATACCTTCGGCTGCCACTTATCGTAGGCAATTTATGACAAGGATCAGCACTTTTTTTACAAAAGAAGACATCTCGTAATGGTTAGCAAACTAACAACGAGCAGTCAGGAAATTTGGATTTCAAAGGGGTGATGCTCTTACTAAAAGTATGACTGAAACAACTGCAATAAAGAGTGATATGGCTTACAAAATCTACTTTCATTGCCTAAATTAGTCCTCCATCATGCAAGCTTCCCACAACAATCTGCGCCTACCAATATTTCCAATCGTTGTTTCCAATCATCAAGATTTTCAAGCATCACCATCAGCCAATGTACTGGCATACTGGTCTAGTGAACGCTGCGATCGAAATCGGTGCAATCCTTAGAGCAGAGGAGCAGATTGATATTGTTGAAATCTAGCGTGTTCCTGTCCCGTAGCCGCTTCCTCATTGGGCAACCGATCGGCTAATTCACTTCAGCAACCTCGTTCACCTTGACAAAAACGCACTTAGATCAAGACATCTAATCTAATTACGCAAGCCCAAAGCATTTGGCTTTCTAGCTCATAAGAATCTTAACATAACTTAAAAATTTTGGAATCCCAACTCTTTTAATCCTTGTCGCAAGCGGGCTGCTTCCTGGGGATTGTGCTGTTGATGAAGTTCGATCGCCCGTTTGAAAGCCTCCATGCTCTCAGGGGTTTTCTCTAGTTTCAACAAGGCTACCCCTAAGTTTTGATACGCCTCCGCATAGTTCGGATTCAGGTCGATCGCCTTTTGGTATTGCTTTACCGCTTCAGGGAGTTGCCCCATTGCTTTTAGCACCATACCCAGGTTGTAGTGAACCGTGACAAAGTTTGGATCAATTTCTAAACAAGCTTCGTAAGCTCCTTTGGCTCCCTGCAAATCACCTTTTGCCTGCAAGAGGGTTCCCAGGTTGTTGTATGCTCCCAGCTTTAACTGATTGAGAATCGGCTGCTGTACAGCTAAACGGTAATGCTGTTCGGCTGGGGTGGGCTGTTGGATGCGGTTGTAGGCGAGGCCGAGGTGATAGTGCAGTTCAAACAAAAGGGGGGCGTTGGAGGTGCCGGGGGATATGTAAAGGCTGCGGGATGAGGCATTCGGAGACAAAACAGCGTGGAGTCCCTGTTCTAAGAGCTTGATGCCGCGATCGAACTGTCCCATTTGCACATACAGGGCACCCAACTTGCTACAGGCATAGGGATCATGGGGATGATTTGCCAAAAAGCTGGCCATTGCCGACTCTGCCATTTCTAGCTTGTTGCGGCTGGCGATTGTCCCAGGCTGATAGCCGTAGTGAAGGATGGCCACCTTGGGCAGTTCAATAATCCGCCACTGGGATTCTTGCTTTAATAGATCCGTTACGCTGTCATCGACGATCGCATGGTATGGACGAGAAAAATGAATGGCATCATGTTTGCGAAACAGGCGGGAAACGAGAGAATAGGGAGACTGCACCGCACCAATTTCTTTGCGAACCAAATTGATTACCAATGCGTTTGGCTCTTGCATGGCCTGCTGCATGAAGGGAGCCACATCTTTTGCTAGCCGTTCATCTGCATCCAACACCAAGATCCAATCTCCGGTTGCATACTTCAAGGATTCATTGCGGGCGGCTGAAAAGTCGTTGTTCCAGGCAAAGTGCTGTACTTGGGCATCAAAAGATTGGGCGATCGACACGGTTTCATCACTGGAGCCTGTGTCTAACACAATTATTTCATCGACCACATCTTTGACACTTTCTAAGCACTGAGGCAGGCTATTTGCCTCGTTTTTAACAATCATGCAGAGGCTTAAACGCATGGTTCTACACAAGCGAAAGTAAATGTGAACAGTCCAAATATCCTATTCACGATACAGGACAAAGGGGAGAAACGAAAGTAAAAGAACTGGCACTGTGTTGCCCAAGATCAGGGCGCAAAAATGTTACCAATACAACAGGATTCTGGTGATTGAAGTTCTGTGCTTATGGGTTCTCCTTCTTCATTTCAACAAACTGTCCATCGGCTGTTTGCCTTCGCTGCGGTGTCGCTGAGTGTTGCGCTGGGCGGCTGCTCTAATGTGATTACAACTAACTATGAAGCGACTGCTTTTGCCACCTACACCTGGCAAGTGGAGTATGTGCCAAACCCCGATAAGCCTGTTCGCAACCGTCGAGAAAAGTTTGCCTCAACTTCGCTAATCAACCGTAATGGAGAACGCCCCTTGGAGGCAGTGAGTGGGCCAGATGATCAGGGGTTATGGTGGCCGGCTGTGCCACCGCGTCCTTCGATCGATGAAATGGAAGACCGCAGACGATCGTCGGATGAGGAAATGCGATCGCCGGAACTGATCCGCAGCGTGGACTACACCATTACCTATGAGGCGGAGGGGCAAACGATGACTGCACCCACAAATTATTCAGTCTATCGGCAGGTGGTGAGGGCATTTGAGAGCCAGCGACCTTTAGAGTTGACGATCGCCCCGGATGAACGATTTGTGACGAAGGCAGATCCGCGTTAGGTGATGAGTTGTAAGGGGGATGGATTGGGCGGGCAAGATGCCCACCCCACAAGAGCCTCAGTCCTCAGTCCTTCCTCCTTACCGCATCATCGATCGCTTATAGATTCGCATCACCTCTCCGGGCTGTCTGGCAGTGGCTTCTTGAATTTGCCCATAGGGTAAGGGTCTTGACCAATCTTCGACTTGGCAAAAGCCGCAGTGATACAGACGAGCGATCGTGATTTCTATATCCTCCGGTTGCCCAATCATCAGGATTTTTACCGATCGACGGGTAGACGAAACAGGTCGATCGCCTTTTGGAGGCAGACCGATAAATTCTTGCGCCATATTCTATTTATCTCCTTTGTTCCAGGGTTTGAAGAAACCCTAGAGACACGCTCTCAGCTTTTTCAGACATCACAAGCTAAGAGCTTAAGGGCTTATAATCACCCTTAGCCTTAGACTAGTTGGTTTAGTCTGGGGTCAGGAGGTTGAGCGTTTTGCTTGCCGGCCAACGCTTGGCCTCCGCTAGAGAAGGTTGCCTCTAGGTTGTCCAGCTATCTTACCGGATTGGGGAATCCAAAAAGATAACTATAGCTGAAGAGCGTAGCACCAAACGATCGGGCAAATCAAGTCAAAAATGTCACAGTTCGATCGAGTTTTTCGATAAAGCTGAAAAAATAAGTGAACACCCTTCACAGACGATTTAGGCAATGCCTCAACCCGCCCAAAAGCAGTAATAATAAAAAGCAGCATGAGAGTTTAAAGTTCGAGGTAGAAGGGCGATGACTGAGTTACTTGCGCGTGCGATTGCTAGGTTACAAACTCTGCCTGAAAGCGAACAGGATGCGATCGCTGCAATGATTTTGGAAGAAATTGAGGACGATCGGCGTTGGGATGGATCATTTGCTCGCTCACCTAACCTCCTGGCAAAATTAGCAGCTTCGGCGATGGCTGAGTATCGTGCGGGTGAAACTCAAGAACTTGATCCAGAAACGCTGTGAAGTCACGCACGACTGCTGAATTCCGTGAGTTATTCGCTAATTTACCGAAACAGGTTCAAGATCAAACCCGTGCGGCGTATCGTCAGTTTAAAAGAGACCCAAGCTATCCCAGTCTTCGCTTTAAGAAGGTGCATCCCACAATACCAATCTACTCTGCTCGGATCAGCAGGAACTATCGAGCAGTGGGTCAATTAGAGGGAGACACCGTAATTTGGTTTTGGGTTGGTTCACATGCAGAGTACGACAGGTTGCTAGAGCAGTTGTAACAGTACATCGCAACAATTCAAACAACGATCGCCGAAGTGATCACTTCCCTGCAACAGAAGGGAATGTGGTTGAGTGACACCATTATTTAAGAAGCATATCGTTTAGCTGGAGAATAGGTTTCCTGGCATTGCAGGTCGATCGCCTGTTTCCATAAAGTTTTGTGCTTGAAATTTAACTATCTATGTCTAAACATTGCGTGATGTGGGGCGATCGGCTGTTGCCTTGACGGAGGGCGATCGGGCGGTTAAGGTATGGGCATTGACAACCTTCCGTGGGGGTCAACCGAACCTTGAAAACCGCATAACTTCGTTGAGCCCTCCGGAGAGCTTGCTGTGCAAGAGTTTCAGACAGTTTTTGAATAGGCTTATTGCAATCAAACCTGTCTTATTGACAACAGAAAGCGACCCCTCCGGATCTAGCTAGTCAGACTCCTTGAATGTCAAGGGTTTCAAAATGGCAGGGTTTTCAAATCACTTCCCCGCAAGGGGACGGAAACTTGTTGGCTCTTCAGGCTCATCTACAGGCGTATAAACGTTTTCAAATCACTTCCCCGAAAGGGGACGGAAACGCAGCAATGGACAGAACGAGCAGACGACGTGCAATAGAACTTTCATCACTAATTCCCCGCGAGGGGACGGAAACAAAGGATTAGTCGTTACTTTTTAACGCAATGATTCCCCGTTTTTAAATCACTTCCCCGAAAGGGGACGGAAACATGGCTTCGGCGTTTCCACCTTGACCAATAGCTTCAGAGTTTTCAAATCACTTCCCCGAAAGGGGACGGAAACTATGCGCCAAAGTTTGCGATGGGGTTGAATGCATAAGTTAGGTTATTTCAGATCTTCCACCCATGCTTACCTCGCCCTGCAATCAATTGCGGGCTAGTGGCTCAAACCCATTGAAATGGGTTGAAATCCTTCTCTGTGGGCGATCGAGTCCGTTTCAACGGTACTTCATCTCTTAGCCCCGAATTGATTCGAGGGCAGATAGCTGGGCATGGAACAAGATGTGAATGTTCAAACTGCTTCCCCGCAATATGCATCTTGCCCGTCTTCCACCTTTTACCTTCCCCCCAATCTCGCTACACTAAGAAACACCGTTCTCCTCTCGCCGATCGCCATGTCTCTCGCCAAAGACCGAGATACCACTGCCGCCACCCCACCCACCGGGGAAGAAGTTGTTTTCCCTCCCGGAGATCTCTACAGCGACGAGCCGCCCTTAGAAAGCTACCTCCATTTACAACAAATTCTTCTATTAATGAAATGCCTCGACTGGCTCTGGAAAGACCGCAACAACTACTTCGCCGCAGGCAATCTCACCATTTACTACAGCCCCCGCCAGCGCAAGTCAGAAGACTTTAGAGGACCTGATTTTTTTGTGGTGTTGGGTACCGATCGCAAGCCGCGCAAAAGCTGGGTTGTGTGGGAAGAAGACGGCAAATATCCCCATGTCATTATCGAACTGCTTTCTAATTCCACTGCAAAAACCGATCGTGGGTTAAAAAAGCAAATCTATCAGGACACTTTCCGCACCCCTGATTACTTTTGGTTTGATCCAGACAGCCTAGAGTTTCAGGGATTTCATCTCGTTGATGGGCAATATCACGATCTGCAACCCAATCAGTATGGCTGGTTATGGAGTCAGCAATTGGGCTTGTATTTGGGCGTGCAGGGTCAACAACTCCGCTATTTTACGGCAGAGGGGCAACTCGTTCCCACCCCTGAAGAATCGGCGGAACAGGCAGAGGCAAGGGCAGAAGCCGAACGGCAACGGGCAGAAGCTGAACGGCAACGAAACGATCGCCTGGCCGCGAAGCTCCGCGAACTTGGAATTGACCCGGATGAAGCATGAATATTTTCCTTTTGCTTAGTTAAATGGGTGAGCAAAATGCCCACCCCACAAGAATTTCATCTGATTCAAGTTGCATTCCTAAGGAGCGAGGCGGGCTTTTTTCAAGCGGCTGGTTTCATACCATTCGGCAATGTCTGGCACCCAAAGCTTAAACGGTTCCCAGAGTAATTCGCAAAGATGCTGCGCTTCTAACTGGGCATCGGCTTTCCAGCGCAGATCCAGCAGATGCATAAACGATCGCACATTGGCAGACATGACCCAGTGTTGCCGCACGTCGAAGGGAATCAGCCCCCTTGCATGTTCTTCGGCAAATCCTTGATTGATTCGCTCTTGATACCGTTTACACGCCGTTAAGCACCAATCCACATCTTGCTGGCGGAGTTCTTCGGTGTAATCATATTTTTTGCCCTGGCGATCGGTGTAGCTGCCAAGGGGGCGCAAATAAAACACTTCTTCAATGTCGCGAGTTCCTTCCACCACGTCAATAATTCGCTTTCCGGTATAGCGAAATGACTGAACATCAAAACTGACCCCGACGCGATGAGTCCGAATTTGCTGCATGGTGGAGTGTGGAAAAAAGCCGCAGTTTACCGTGATTTGGGGATGTTCTAATGGGCCATAGTGCCCGCGATTTCCGGCAAGCAAGCTTTTGACAATAATTTCACCGCATCGTTCCTCTGAGGGAAACCGATCGCGATCGTCCCAAACAAAGCTCTCTGCATAATCTTGGTGCATGGCAGCATAGATCGATCGCTGTGGCTCAGGGGTTTGGGAAATGACTTCAACTCTAAAAAGACGATCCATAACCGTGTAGGGCAAAACGCATCAGGCTCTATAGGATAGCCTCAGTTTGGGCGAATGGAGCTTAAATATTTGTTTTGAGTCTTAAAACGCTGAAGCGGCAAGCAAGATACCTGCCACCTTACTCCCTAGGGATCGTGGATTAAATAACCTGTGCTACCATTATGCTTCTTTGACTGGGCGGGCAAGATGCCCACCCCACAAGGATTTCAGGTTATTGAGTTTGCATTCCTAAGCCGGAACAAAATCGACCTCAGTGGCTCCTTTGGTTTCCCCCTGACCCGACGTGAGCTTTTGCCCATTCACCTCCACTGCAAACGGCGTACCCCCTAAATTAAGGTTGTAGTCTGTGGTTTGGGGGGTATACCCCACACTGGCAATCATTTTGCGTTCGTTGCCATCTGGCGAGTAAATAAACGCCAGCATCTGATTTTTATTTTTTTCATTGTCGCGGGCCCAAACCACCATGTATTGCCGCCCCTGATAGTCAAATACCTTAGGAGGACGAGTCGGTACATAACGGCCCGGCTTACCAAAACTGGCATCTAAGAACTTTTGCAGTGACTCATCCTTGACAACGGCAAAGCTCACCTCTTGGGCGGAGTTGGCTTCTTGATCTCCCTCGGTTTCGGCAGGGGGTTGCTCCTTGCCGCGATTTCGGAAGTAGTCCACGGCCTTCTTTGTGCCGATCGCCCCGACCGTTGCCAAACCTGCCCCTGCAACAATATTGCGAAGAAGCTTACTCATAATTCTTTCCTCTAAACTCCCTCTAATGATTTTGGTTAATCGCACCGCGTTGGCGAATGCAATACCGTCTCAGAGCGTAGAGGATTCTGCTAGATTTTTACTACGCTTCTAATGAATATTTAATGTTTTTGCTGGTTTAACCCTCTAATCCTATGCCTTCTTCCAATTTCGATCGCCTCTTTGAAACGATTACAAATCTGGTACTTTGCCACTCTCCCAGCGGAGCCGAAACTGAAATCAATCGCTTTTTGCTAGAGCAATTTCAAACGCTGGGGGTAGAAGTGTGGATTGATGCGGCGGATAATGTGATTGCTAAAATTCCGGGACGCAGTTCTGAGCAGTCGATCGCCATTACAGCCCACAAGGATGAAATTGGGGGAATTGTGAAAACGATCGGCAAAGCTGGAAGGGTTGAGGTGCGGCGGTTGGGCGGGGCGTTTCCGTGGGTGTATGGGGAAGGGGTAGTGGATTTGTTGGGTGATGAGAAAACGATGAGTGGGATTCTTAGTTTTGGATCACGTCATGTG
>PVWD01000224.1 GCA_003003615.1 filamentous cyanobacterium CCP2
CTCTTAATATGAAATAGCCATAACTTAGATATAGATTAAAGGAAAAAAGCGCAAATCTTTGCTTCTTCATATAAATTTTACGAACGCTGGCTGTTCAATCAGTGAGACGAACTTCTACATCCAATTTGGAAAGCTGATTGGTGAGCCATTGGCTAAACACCTGCTCTTCCAAGAGCGGTATCACAGCCTCGTTTAAGGTAGCAGGTAAAAGGTTATCAACTCGCAAAATGTGCCAATTATTTCCACATCGAACCGGCCCCAGCAGATCACCAACTTTTGCCTGATAAACATCTATACCAAATGCTGCTTGAATCTCTGCCCGGCTAAGCACACCCATCATGCCATTGATGACTGCATCATCCGAGCAAGAATATTCTTTAACAAAATTCTCAAAACTCCCTCCTTCCTCTAGCTGCATTTTTAATTCTTCAGCAAGTTCTTGATCCTCAACAGCAATATGTGATAACACTGCCTGATCAAGATTTAATTTTTGATCCATGAAAGTCTCTAACAGTTTTGGTGAAGCTAATTTTGTTTTAAATGTATTGATCTTAGCTGTAAAACTGATATGGTCTCGAAAAGTATGGAAATTCAACCCGTTGTCCAGCAACCATTCTTGAAAACGTGTGTTATCTATCAGGTTATTTTGATTACGATATTGAGCAATTTGCTCCTCCAAAAAAGCATCTTCAAGCTCAAAGTTCTCACGGTTTAACTCTTGCTCTAAAATATAACAGCTAAGAATCTCCGTTAAAATGCTGTTTAATTTTCCTATTTTGCAAAACTGACGCAATATGTGCTGAAGTGAAATGGTTTGTTGGTTGACAACGAGAGCAGGAGTCAATTGATTTGTTGGGTTCTGTAACTGTATATGCATATTGTTAGTAAAAATAGCAATTAGTAGATGAGTCAAATTCGTTAGAAGACTCGTAGAGTAGGCATCTTGCCCGCTGGTAGACAAGATGTTTGCCCTACTATGTTGAATTCCACCCAGCTACTTAGTAGGAGAAAATGTAAATTCCTCCTACTGTGAATTGCATTCTAACGGATTCTCACCATACGCATTGTCATTGCAACGATACTGTTAGAGTTGGAGCCAAACCGACTGCCATTGATCACCGCTCCATTAATGATAGAGGTTTGCTGTCTCACATTTGCGATTCCTGAACGGAGGGAAAGCTGTCCTTGAATGGCAGAAAAGTTGCGGGAAGTGAGATTACCAGACGATCGCGTTCCAGAAAAATTTAGGATATTTCCACGAACGTTAAATCGTCCTACAATCGGAAACAAATCTGTTCTGGCTAGCGTTCCCAATCCGCGCGGCGTAAACCGAAATTGCCCGTTGCGAAAGAAATCCCATCGACCACCATTGTGCATTGCCTGAACCCGTTGAGCCGATCGCGCTCCTGAATTGCCACCTACTCCAGTCACGCGAGGAGAACGTCCGCTAAAAATCGCCAGCAATGTATTTTGGGCAGTCCTCCGGGAAGATAGGGAAGCGTTTTGATTAGACGATCGATTTTGAAACCGAGCAGGTTTTACTGATAGTTCAGACCCTTGAGACAAAGACCCAGATTGTAGTCCTGCTGCTTGACGAAAGGATGCAGGTTGGATGCTCAGTGTATCCGATCGATTCGCTGTCTTAAGCATAAAATCCTCTGATCATGAGTGTAGTTTAGGTAAAGACAAGAGCCAAGTGAAGTTCTTTGTCCTTCCTGGCTTTATCCTATAGATCGGTTAAATGCAATGCATTCACCTTTTGTGTAAAACTCGCTTCAGCTTCTTAACCAAGCTTTTTACAGAAACTAGGCAATCCAGTTGGCAAGTTTGTGCAATTCATCTAATGTTCTTAAAGATTCTGATGGTTACATTGATAAAGCTTCTTCCTCTGTAATGATTTCAGAGCTATAAACTAAGTATTTATCTTCTTCCATGGCGTGATAGTATTTAACTCCTGAATCAATTAAGGAGCCGACAATCCATCTATTTACAGAAGCATTAACTACTCCACCAACAATCGGAATCCAACCCACACCAATTTTTGCAGCTAATTTAGCTGAAATTTTTGCAGCCCCCTTACTAGCCACTTTCCCCACTGTTTGTTGCATGACTTTAGAAACGATCTTAGATGCAACTTTTGCAGTTCCTTTTGCACCAATTTTAGTTAAACCAGCTCCTACAATCGCTCCTGAGCCTTTAGCAATAATGAGTCCTGTACCTTTCCCAACGGCTTTTGGAAGCATTTTAGTACCCAGCTTCACAGAGAGCTTTGAATTCAGCTTCAATCCCACTTTGCCGATTGGAACGGAAGATGATATTGTTGCAGCACCAGTCCATAGTGCCATAATTTCATTCATGTCGTTTTCAAAGTCAACATTCAGCCCCTTAATAAAACCAACCCCCAGGCATCCAGCGGTTGCAGTCTTTTGACAAAAAATCAAATCTATGCCCATTGCAGCATAGGCAATCGGCCCTCCAAGAACTCCTGCGCCTCCACCTGCAAGGGTTGCTTGATTTTTACGCTGCTCAGTCCACTCATAAACATCACCGCATTCGAGAGCTTTTCGTTTAAGTGCATCACGTTCCTGCTGATTTAGTCCACTTCCCCAGTTTTGAAGAAAGAAGAAGAGTTGGTTCTGAAGATTTTTGTCTTTGCTCATAAAACCCTTTAGCGCATGATGAGACTACTAGAATCTAAACTTAACTGATTCAAAGGTGTAACCGCTCAATTGGAAATAGTAAATAGCTCTAGATATGACAGTGCATTTTGAGTATCTGACCGGCAGGCAAGATACCTGCGCTACAGCAATCAATCAATTTGCGTAAGTGGGATGCTCACTAAGATTTGACAGTCAAGCAGGATCAACTTTAGAATACTCTGATCTACGAACTATAGATTTAATCTAGTATTCATCAGCGGAGCCGAATTACTACTTTAGTTCTGATATAGAAATTTCTGATAAAGAAAGTTTTACCAACTGCACCAGCAAGCATAACCTTTTCTTTGAAAATTCATCAGAGATGTACTTCGTGGAAGCAGATTCTATTGAATTGAGCAGCGCATCAAACAATTCGCTTTGGAGTTTATCTTCAGGAATTGCAGAGCTTTTCACATCCTCTAGTAATTTATTAAAATCCGTAAGTGACCGCTTATCATTCCTCATAGAAACCGGAACGAGGTTTTCAAGCAAAGTGAAAAAGTCAAGTTCTTCTTTCTCCGATATTAAAGAATGAGATGATGCTTCCATTGCTTCGCTTAACTGATGCATGAAAAACCCTTGTATTAATTTCCTTCTATCTGCATTTGGATGAAGTTGATGTTTGATGATTATCTTCCCAAAACAAGTTTCTACAATCTCTTCGCCTTTGGGATTAAACGAGTTATAAAACTTATTTACGGTTGATTCTATCGCTTTTCGATCGGCATCAGTCCATTGAAATTCAGGTGAGTAATGTATATCATCATAATCACCTCTTTCGTTCAGTGGAACGTAGATGACAGGAATAGGTTGACTAGCTTGAAATCTGTTCATACTTTTTCTCCGAAGTGGTAGAAAACAAATCATGTATCTACACCTGCTCTGAGATTAGAAACATTCCTCAATGCCCAAATATTGTCAGGATCGTTGTTTTCGGGATCAAAGTATGATCTGCCCTTTGAGTGCAGTTCTGTGATGTCTTCTAACAGTTCGCTTGTCAGTGATTCTAAGGGTATTCCTACTACATCTGAATCAAACGCTCCAATAGATTGGCTCTTCAAGCGAGCATAAATTGTCCACAGAAAAGCTGCTCCGCTTCCATATGGCTTGTAAAGTCCGTTTTCTCCAAGATAGTTATCAATTTTGTCTGTTCCTGGGCAGCCAAAACCAAAACTAGTTGATAGGAAAACTTTGCAGGGAATCGGTAAACTTGTGTTTCTAATAAAATTGAAAAACGTTTCGCAAATGTCGAAAATCTCAAAACTATTGACGGCATCTCTAATGTATCTGTTAACTATGGCACCCTCACGAAACCTCATCTCCTTGGTGACTCGTCCAAGATTTCCTGGATACTTCCTGACTAGCTCTGCCTTAATTTCAGCAATTTCTTCATCTGTTCTTCTCCTGACATCTTTGGTTTTATTTAGTCGATCGACTTTATTAATGATCAATGTAATGGGAATTTTCTCGTTTCTGCTCAAAGCCTGACCCGCAAAATTAAGCATCTGTCCTAGATGTTGCTTAGCAATTTCGCTTTCAGTGTTTGTTTGTGGAGCCTCTAAAACCAGCAGTAGTCCATCATACTCAATGATTTTATCCAGAATTTTTTCTGCCACTTCAACATTTCTTCCAGGTTCTAAAGCTTGCCCTTCAATATCAGTAACCTCAATATCGAAAAGAGTGTTTAGCCCCTTCTTTAGAACCATAGAACTAGAGCGTATATCCACTGTCGTTGGCACAACTGCTGCACTGCGATCACCTCCAGAGACAATCCCAAACACAGTCTGAATGTTGGTTGTTTCGTTGAAAACTTTAGACTGCAAGGAGAAGCCATTTGAGCCAATATCATAGGACAGCTTGAACAAAGAACCGAGTAAATAGGTTTTCCCTACGTTTGAGTAGCCAAGCGTCATCAGTTTCATAGATTTCATAAAGTTATCCTCAACTTTCAAATTGATCTGTGTAGTTTATTTGAGCCGATCGCGCTTACTAAGAGTGAGCATATCCTTCGAGTTGCTGTTCACTTTGTTTCTCTTTAACTGAAGGAAGGAGCGGGAATTCAATATGCCCTCGAATGGTCAAAGTGAGGTCGCAAAATTGTTTGTCGAGGGTACAGCCATCATGGATCATGTTTTCGGTTGGAGCAATGTAAGCTTCTCCAGGAGACACTCTGAGTTTGATAACAGGGTAGCTAGGAAATCCAGTTAAAAAATCGTGACTAACAGCGATCGGGCAACACTCAACTAGGCTCATCGAATCGCCAAAGTAGTAGTGCCTAAGAATCTGCTGTCTATTCTCCCATGCCAATTTCATCAAATCAGTTGGTTCATCTAACTGGATTAAATGCAGGATGTCTAAAAGGGTTAAGTTAATAAACAAAAAGAATCGATCTTCAAGTCCTAAATTAATACAGATTCGGTTACTCGATAGATGCCGATTTTCGATCGATTGTTTGTCCCAGCTATCTAAATGCAGCCCAATAAACTGCCGACTTGTAGGATTATAGGTAACGGTGGGTAATCCTGGTAAGTTAACGCTGAGTGGATGAATGCTGAGATGATCAGGAGAGTGATATAACGGTGACAAATAGGAAACCAAGTTTTCGATCGCCCTCCGGTATAAAGATTGCTGAGCCAGAAACTCACAATCTTCAGCTGTCTGAGCCAACGCAACACCCAAATCACCAAAGGGTTCAGTAATTGATTTCGGTAAACGAATGATTCCAAGATGATTACTTTTATCGAAATAGTCGTTTCGGCGGATGCGAAACAACAAACGCTGCTCTATCCGATTCAAATTTCTCCAAGATTCGATCGGAACAAATGCATCATGGCTATAAGGAATGTTAGAAAAATTCATTCCAACTGGCTGAACCGTTCCCGAATTAATCCAGGCTCTCGGTTTTCCTGATTGCAGAGAGTAATCAACAACTTTAATTCCCTCTAAAAGCCTGACCATCTTCAAATCCTCCCAAGCAAAACTAGGTTAAGCCCAGAGATTGTTCTAAGTCGCTCAAAATCATGTCCACCAAAAATTTCTTGGTGTATTTGCAATACATAGTTTCAGTCGAGCGAAATGAGCCATTTTCAAATAGCTTATTGGCAGGGGCACCTCCGCCACAAACCGAAAAATATGGGCAGGTTTGCCGACACAATTCAACACCTGCCTGAATGTCCTTGTTGATTTTCTGAAATCGTTCAGTTTGGCATATAGACTCAAATGAATCTTGAGCAATGTTGCCTAATATAAACGCATCGTATTCATCGTTCTCCAGCGAGAGTAGCTCTGGTGAAAAAGTCATGAAATTGCCTTGGTAGTCAATGCTGATGATGGTGAACGGCATGGACTGACCCAGCGTAATCTGTTCACCCTGTAAAATGCTACTCCGGATGGATTCAAACTCTCTTACTTTTAACGCATGGTTCGATCGCTTCACAAGGTCATACAACCTTTGCATGAAAATGCGATATTTTTCGTCGGTGCCAGTCTTTTCTAACGAAGAGACTTCATTATTCCCTTCCGTTTCTTCAATATTGAATCCAACCTGCGTAATTTCATTCTCAACAAAAAACTGAAAAATTTCATCTGGATAGTCTAAAGATAGCTGGCTCAGAACGGCAATCACGCTAAAGTCAATGCGGTTTCTCTTTAAGTGAGAGATTCCGCGCATCGTGCTTTCATGCGTTCCTAATCCGGTTCGGGTTTTTCGATGCGCGTTGTGAATAAAGTCTGAACCATCTAAACTGACATCCATTCTCACGTCGTGCTGCTTAATCAAATCACACCAAGCTTGATTGATTAACGTACCGTTCGTTTGAATGGAATGTTTGAATGGAAGCTGCTTCAAATTGTGTTGCTGAGAGAGTTGCTCGATCGTCTCAAACGCTGATTCATAAAAGCCGATCGGCATTGCCAATGGTTCTCCAGCATGCCAGATTATGGTGAAATCTTCCGTTGCAAATGGGGTTTGAAACAAATTGCGGAAGATCGGCTCTAGCAACTGCAACGACAACTGATGTTTGAGGTGGCGATCGGGCAAGTAGCAATAGGTACAGTTCAGATTGCAGAAGGTGGTTGGCTGAATGACGACCAACTTGACCGGTCCAAACTGCGGGACAGAACTGGCTATATTTGATGGGCAGGAGGATTCTAGAGGGGCTGAAATGATTTGAGAAATCATGATATTTCTCGATAAAGTTGATGGAGTATGGGAATACGCTTGTGCCGATTCTTTTCATTGATTGGGTTCGACACCGGGAGAGCTTACAACGAACGACAGCCCAGATTAAGTATTGTCCCAACTGCGCCAGTTGTCCCAATTTGCCCAGGCGTTATTCCAGCTAGGAGATGTGCTGCCATTATTCCAGTTTGTCCAGGTTGGTGTATTTGTCCAGCCCGATCCGGTTTGGTTGTCCCACCATTGACTGAGCAGAGTTGAACCTTCACCCGCACTCTTCCCATTCACGGTTTGTCCGATCGCCTGCTGTGCCACAATCTCTCGCAGTTTAGCAATTCGTTGTCCAATCCCTTCTGATTCAATCCCTTCCGTTGGCGGGGTTGCAGCCTGCACTGGAGCCATCGCCACAACAGAAACGATCGCCGTAAGCCCTGTCAGAATTGCCCAAAAGTTGACTTTAGGATTCATGATGTTCCCCTTCATTACATGATGTAGATGACGATTATGGAAAACGAAATCAAAAACCTGAATCTCCTCACCCTCCATTACTCATCAGCGTAAATTAGGGTCTTTTCCCGAAGCAAACTTGCCTTGCATTTGCGAAAACCCCTGTAGAATATGGGAAAGCAACTTCGGGACATTCCATTTACTTCAGGACATTCACGTTTTTTTGCAGCAAACAGCCTTTTTGTAGCAGACAGCCCATTTGCCTCATGCCACGACTGAGTACGAGCGATCGCGCCAAAGCACGAGTAGAGCAATTGCTGAGGGGTTTACTGACTTACGCAAACCACGAGCGAGAAGATTTTGATGCGATTGGCAAAAGGTTGAGTGTGAGGTGGTCAGATGAAGCGAACAAGCCTTGGTTACTGGTGCAAACTCAATTAAGTGTGCTTGTGGAGTTGGTGTTTCCTGGTGCTAGGCAAAAAGATGCGAAGGAACTGATTCGGCATGATCTCCGCCTGCTTAAAGAATTTCTCAATATTTTAGAAGACCATCGGGTTAAAACTCAGGGAAATCAAAATTGGCATTTTACGCTCCATCTTTGGTCACGATCGACTCAAAATAATTTAGAGGAATTTGAGCAAGAATGGCAGCGTTGTAAGAAGGCACATTCAGCGAAGTCCACGGATGATGGGGTTCGTCACAGTGCCAACTCTGCTGAAGAGAATGATGTTGGAAACAATCGTGCTGAGAACATAACATTTCGATCGTCTATTCACATGCCTGGCTCCATCTCAGCCACGTCTCAATCCAAATCCGCATATCTTTTACACAATCTGCCTGCCTGCGCTCATACTGCTTTTATTGGTTCACAACCTTACGTTGCCAAACTGCTGAAATTGTTGGCAGTTGACCACCCAGCTATGCTGATCAGCATTGAAGGAATTGGCGGGATTGGCAAAACAACACTGACTTTAGAAATTGCCCATCGTTGCCGAAAAGCAGCCCAGAACCCAGAGGCATTTCCTGAAGTTCCCATCTTTAATGCCATTATTTTTACTTCAGCAAAACCGTATCACTTTGTTGGCAGCAAGCTCTCCCAACGCCTCAAAGTAGAATCGAGCCTTCAAGACATTCTTCGGGTGATTCTGCGGACATTTCATGTTGTTGATGGCATTCCGCCAGGTTTACGCCAACAGCTAGAATTTGCCCAGGATTACCTTGCCCAACAGCGTACTCTGCTGATTGTTGATAATCTGGAAACCCTTGAGGAGCAGGAGCATATTCTTTCTTTGCTGTGCGAACTGCCCGCCACTGTCAAAGTGATTCTTACCAGCCGAGTTCGGATTGGGATTGGGACGGCTCTCTCGTTAGATTATTTATCCCTGGAGGACGGGTTAGCCCTGATTCAACACTATGCCCAGGAAAAGGATGTTCCTGTCAGCCCAGCGCAAGCCCAAGCAATTTACCAACAGGCAGGCGGCTTACCTCTGGCGATTGCCTATGCGATGGGAAAAATGGCAGTTTATGGAGCGGCTTTAGACCCTGAAGCGACTGATTTGGTGCAATCGAGTGATGAGTTCATGCGATACTGCTTTGAGCAGTCAGTCCAACCGTTGAGAGGACAGCCTGCTCATGCTTTGCTGATGGCACTCACTTTGTTTGCACAGCCCGCATCCACGGAAGCCCTTGAGAGTGTTGCTTGTGTTGCCCAGAATGCAGGTTTAACAAGTGCTAGTTCAGTAAGAGAGGGACTGGCTATTTTGCATCGATTGTCTTTGATTGAGCCTCGTCAGGAGTATTATGGTTTGCATCCGTTAACTCGTCATTATGTTGATACAGAGTTGAGTATGTATCCCGATTTTGAGCATGATGCCCGATCGCGGCTGGTAACATGGTATCTCAATTTTCTAGAACCATACGGGGCAAAAAACTGGCGAGATTGGCAAGAATTTGCCCCTCTAGAGCAAGAATGGGAAAACCTGTGCGGCGTGATGGAATGGTGTAAAGCAACCGATCGCTATGATGATTTCCGGCAATTTTGGCAGCAGTTAAAGGGCTATACGCAGCTATATGGACACTGGCATGAACGCTTAGATTGGATGGACTGGCTCACGGAAGCTGCCACCCAGCGTCAAGATACGGCTACGTTAGCAGATGCCCTGTACCACGCCAGCCGCACACTGTATTTGTTCAACCAACCGGAACAGACCCAACGGGCGATCGAGCTTTGTCAACAAGCCTGGGAGCTTGCCCAACTCCAGGAGAATTGGATACTTCAGGTGGATTTAACCATTCACTTGGCGGCTCTCTGTTCGCAACAGCAGCAGTTTGAACAGGCGATGAGTTGGCTGAATCAGGGAGAAACGTTGCTTCAGCAGTTTGCCCAGGGACATCAAACTGAGTTACATCAGTGGATTGATATTGACTATTACAGAGCAGAGATTTATTTAGAGAACGATGTTCAGCAAGCCAAACAGCTTTACACGGCAGCCCTCGAAAAGGCTGAAAGAGTTGGTTGGCAACGAGCGATCGCTTACATCAAAGGAGGGTTGGCGGCGGTTGCGGTTGCGGAAGAAAATTTACCTGAAGCGAAGCAATTACTGGATGTTGTGTTGCTTCAGGCAAGACAGCACAATGACAAACGATGCATCAGCTTTTGTCAAAAGTATCTGGCAGTGTTGGAAAAAGCACGCGGTAATTTATTGGAGGCTCAACGGTGGGCGCAATCGGCTAGGAATGGGTTTGAACAGCTTAAAATGCAGGATAAAGCGATCGAAATGGATTCACTAATAGATTGAAATGCGATTTGCCTCTTACAAGAAATAGAAGTTACTCTTGTACTCTTAAAGCCAACGTTAAGTCCTCTAACTGAAGGGAAACACGGGGACGATCGCGTTTGCCATCACGATGCAACAAGCACACAACGCAGGCATTCGATTGTTCGAGTAAGCAGAAACTTGGTGAATGGGATGGGGACAGTTCGTTGATGTTCATGGTTGCCTCTTACAATGTCCAGATTGTTTGCAGGGATTAACTCTTAAAACATTGGCTCAGTAGAGCTTGCGTCTGAATGTATGCAGTTTCTAACCTTTGTCGATCGGCTGCATTATTTACCCCAAAGTAGGGATAATGATCAATAAATCGACCAAATAAAAACTCACAATCCTCGCGGTACTTAACGGTATCCAGAATGTGAACATGCCAAACACGATCGATCTCCTGGGAGGGAACCAAAGGCTGATCTGGATAGCGATGGTGTAGAAACAAAAAGCGGCGGTATTGTTCAATAGCATGAGTTGCTTGAGTGAGCGTCAAACCATTCCCTTCATCGGGATACATGAGCTTGAAGGCAATGGGTTCAAAATCGATCGCTGCTAATTTCTCCAAGAAAAACTGATCCGATTGATGAGGCATTTGTGGCTTTATTGTTTCACTACGAGTTTTGTTGGGTATGGTCTTATCCTATGTAATTGCTGAATGTTACACATTCACCGTTGGTGCAGAACTGGCTTCCGGCTTTCAGTAATGCCTGTTGCTAGAAACGAAGGGTGGGGTGGCAGTTTTCGGCAATGGAATTTGCTCAAGAGTGCGATCGGGGTTTCTGAATACAACCCATGATTTAGCAGAAATTGGGAATGCGGGAGAGAAACAGTTTTCCTATTGTGTGAATAACGGACATCACGCAGGAGTGAATCAATGAAATCTCGCCTTCGCAATACTGT